>JASBRM010000298.1 GCA_030149405.1 Neptuniibacter sp.
ACGGCCGGGTTACCCTGCTGCTTTCCGCCAAGACCGGTGACGGTATTGATTTACTACGTCAGCATTTGTTTAAGGCTGTGGGTTTCCATCCGGAAGAAGAAGGCGTCTTCATTGCTCGTCGTCGTCACCTTGATGCGCTGGGCCGTGCCCGCCAATCCATCGTCAATGGTTATGACTGCCTGACAGTTATGGGCGCTGGTGAATTACTGGCCGAAGAACTGCGCCAGGCACAGCATGCCCTGGGTGAAATCACCGGTACCTTCACTACCGAAGATCTGCTCGATCATATTTTCTCCAGCTTTTGCATCGGTAAATAAAATTACTTCCCAATTGTTCCGCATAATTCTTTTCTTTTAGTCATACCCTAATGTTTTACTAAGGTTGTCGGGCTTTTCCATTCTTGATTATTCCGCACTAATCCACTTAGTATTGTGCCCATGGATGTGCCCGTATTCATTTTCTTCATGAAAATATAGAAAACTGGGCACAAAAATATGTGCCCATATCAATCTGAGCATCTAGTTCAAATTTATACAGAAAGACTCGTTAGCTAATTATCTAGGTGATTTGTTGATTGGAACTGGTGTGTTAAGACGTTAAATGTCAGCCAAAAATCTGGGCACACTTTCAAATGGAGTCAGGTATGGCGCTGTCAGATACTAAAATAAAAAATTTAAAACCAAAGGATAAGGTTTACCAGGTCGCTGATGAAGCAGGCTTGTTTTTAGAAGTCACACCGAAAGGTGCTAAGGCCTGGCGGCTCCGCTATAGACTGTTTGGGAAGCAAGAGAAAGTGATGTTGGGCCATTATCCTGCATTTGGTTTGGCAGAAGCCCGTTCCTGGCGAGATGAATGTAAAGTCCTCGTGAAGAGAGGTATTTCACCAATGGCCCTGAAGAGAGGCGATCAGATACTCGACCATAACTCTCCAACAGTTAGGGAGTTGGGCGAAGAGTTCGTGGCTAAATGGTGTATTGAAACAGTTGGAAAATCACGTCAAAAAAAGGAAGAACAGCAGGCCGAAAATACAGTTTTAGCCTTCGCTACAAAATGGTACGAAGAGATTGTTGTGCCTAACAACAAGCGTCATGCTGGAACGTTAAGAGTATTAAGAAAGGATGTTTACCCAGTCATTGGATACATGCAAATAGACGAGATTACTGTTGAACATATTCTGACGATTACAGACACGATCAAGAATCGTGGTTCAGATCAGATGGCCTTGCAAACACGTAATATTCTGAAGCGTTTGTTTGCATATGCGATAGCCAGACAAAAGACCCAATTCAACCCTGCAGCGGCTATAGAGGGGAGATTCATTGCTCAAGCAAAGAGTCGTGACGTAGCCCTTGACTCTGATGAGATAGGAAGGCTTCTCAGAGCTATTTATCAATCAGGAATGCGTCGAGCTAACAAGTTGGCCCTGCATCTACTGATTCTGACCATGGTGCGCAAAACACAACTTACAGAGGCAAGCTGGGACGAGATTGATTTTGACAAGTCGGAGTGGATTATTCCAGCGGAGCGGATGAAAAAAGAGAAAGCCCAGGTTGTCCCCTTATCAATTCAAGCCCTCGAGATGCTCAGGGAGTTGAAGCAATTATCATCAGGTTCTGATTGGGTATTTCCAAGTCGAAACTCACTCAGCAGACACATATCAGATACAACTTTAAATCACGCGATTAGGACTCTTGAGCTCGATGTTCAACAATTTGTGATCCATGACTTTAGACGTACAGCATCCACACACTTGCATGAGGCTGGTTTTAACTCTGACTGGATAGAGAAATGCCTTGCTCATGAAACAAAGGGTATTAGGGGGGTATACAACAAAGCTCAATATGCCGATCAGCGCAGAGAAATGCTGCAATGGTGGGCTAACTTTGTTGACAGTCAAATAGAGGAGGGGCGAAGTGTAATTATTGGTAGATTTGCAAGAAAATAGACATCACCCTAATCGCTCAAATATCGGCACTGATGTATAGTCAATAAATTTGATTTGCGGACTGAGAAAGAAAATCTGTGTGTAAGATCGGCAAAAGGATAGGCTGTGCTAAAACTCGAAGACATTAAAAAAGACGCGCAAATTCGTGGAATCCAAGCAGAAGAAATCGTACGCATCGTTCAGGTAGAGCCAGTAGGTGATGCTGCGATCACCGTTTACTATAAAGACAGCCAGGGCAAATTGGGCGAGCAAATGCTGTTCCGCTCAGATGAGTCGCGCCTTGAATTGGCTACCATTGGTAGACCATGGGCATTTGATGCGCCGGGTGCCGAATTTAAATTGGGCTTAGAAGCGTACCGTATCAGCCAAGCCGCCCTGTTTGATCCAATGATGGCGGTACATACCTCAAATGTTGAGCCACTCCCTCACCAAATATCTGCGGTATACGAAGCCATGCTACCTAAGCAGCCACTTCGATTTGTGCTAGCTGACGACCCCGGTGCTGGTAAAACAATTATGGCTGGGCTGCTTATTCGTGAGCTCATCATGCGTGGTGATGCAAAACGTATTCTGATCGTATCGCCTGGTTCACTGACTGAGCAGTGGCAGGATGAATTACTCGAAAAGTTTGGTGTTACCTTCGATATTTTCAGCCGTGAAAAACAAGAGCAGTGCGCTTCAGGCAATTACTTCGATGAATCCGATCAGCTCATTTGCCGATTAGACCAATTATCCCGTAACGAAGAGTTCCAAGAAAAACTCAAGAACACCGAGTGGGACATCATCATTGTGGATGAGGCTCATAAGCTATCGGCCAGTTATTTCGGCACCAAAATCAATAAAACTAAGCGTTTTCAACTGGGTGAACTCCTTGGTTCCATCACGCGCCACTTCTTGCTGATGACTGCAACACCTCACAACGGTAAAGAAGAAGATTTTCAGATTTGGCTTTCCCTATTAGACGGCGACCGCTTCTACGGGAAGTTCCGTGAAGGCGCTCATAAGGTCGATGTGTCAGACATGATGCGTCGTATGGTGAAAGAGGAGCTACTCAAGTTTGATGGCACTCCACTGTTCCCCGAGCGTCGCGCTTACACGGCTAATTACGAACTTTCATCAATGGAGGCATCGCTTTACGAGCAGGTAACCACCTACGTGCGTGAAGAGATGAATCGTGCCGACAACCTCGACAGTAAAAAGAAGAACAACGTTGGTTTTGCGTTAACCATGCTGCAACGCAGACTCGCGTCCAGCCCAGAAGCCATTTACCAGTCGTTGAAGCGTCGCCGCAAACGCCTTGAAGACCGCCTAGAAGAAACTAAGCTTATGGCGCGCGGTCAGGCCGTTCAAAAAGATGGCGTGGCCGAAACATTGGGCGAATACAGTGTTAAAAAGAAAATTGATATTCCCGATAACTTTGACGAGCTCGATGAAGATTTAAGCGCAGAAGAATATGAGATTCTCTCTGAGCAAGTTCTGGATCAGGCTACCGCAGCAGTGACCATTCCAGAGCTTGAGGCAGAAATACTAAGTCTAAAAGATCTCGAGCATCAGGCGCTTACCGTTGTTCAATCAGGCAACGACAAAAAGTGGGAAGAGCTTTCTTACCTGCTGCAAGACAAACCAGAAATGTTCACTGCCAGCGGTACCCGGCGTAAATTGCTGATTTTTACCGAACACAAAGACACATTGAATTATCTGGTGAAACGCATTGGCGATATGCTGGGCAACGAAAACGCGGTACGTAATATATATGGTGGCACCAACCGCGATGAACGCCGAAAGATTCAGGAGGAGTTCCGTAACGATCCAGAAGTTATTGTGCTGATTGCCACTGATGCCGCTGGCGAGGGTGTTAACCTGCAAAATGCCAACCTGATGGTCAATTATGACTTGCCTTGGAACCCAAATCGTCTGGAACAGCGCTTTGGTCGCATTCACCGAATTGGTCAAACCGAAGTATGTCATCTCTGGAATATCGTTGCCGCTGAAACCCGCGAAGGTGAAGTATTCAAAAAGCTGTTCGACAAGATCGAGATCGAAAAAGAAGCACTGGGAGGCAAAGTCTTCGATGTTCTCGGTGAAGCATTTGATAACGTCTCATTAAAAGACCTGCTGGTTGATGCAATCCGCTACGGCGAATCCCCAGAAACCAAAGCGAAGATGAACGAAGTGATCGATGGCGCTCTCGATGCAGAGCACTTGAAAGAAATCCTTCGCCGTAACGCCTTGGTAGAACAGCACATGGGGCTTGAAGAGCTCTATGCCGTAAAAGAAGAAATGGAAAAGGCTGAAGCCCGTAAACTGCAGCCCTATTTCATTCGTGCCTTTTTTACCGAAGCATTCCAAACCTTGGGCGGTGAATTACGTAATCGTGAAACTGGCCGGTTCGAGGTACGACATGTGCCTGCCGCCATTCGCGAGCGTGACCGAATTATCGGTGAAACACGAACCCCAGTTTTGCGAAAATACGAACGTATCTGTTTTGAAAAGAATCACGTTCGCCAGCAAGGCAAACCCATGGCCGACATGATTCATCCATCGCATCCATTAATGCATGCGTCAACCGATTTAGTGCTAGAAGCCCATCGCCCCAAGCTTAAGCAAGGTGCAGTATTAGTTGACCCAAATGATGATGGTTTAGAACCTAAAGTACTCTTCATGGTCGACCACACAGTGAGAGAAGGCGGCAACTCCACAGATATAGCATCGCGTAGATTACAGTTTGTGGAGATTGACCAAAGAGGTAATGCCATCAATGCAGGATGGGCACCTCACCTCGATCTGCAACCAATCCAGGACTACGACCATAAACTAGTGGGTGATATTCTCAATGCACAATGGCTAAACAACAACCTTGAAGGTCTGGCATTAAACCACGCGTCACAGCAGTTAGTGCCAGAGCACTATGGTGAAGTGAAAGTTCGCCGTGAACGCCAGGCAGATAAAACCCTCGCAGCTGTTAATGAGCGACTAGTGAAAGAAATTAACTACTGGTCTGATCGTTACATCAAGCTGCAAGACGATGTTAATGCAGGTAAACAACCACGCATGCAGCCAGAAATGGCGCGTCGAAGAGTGGATGAACTCACCGCTCGATTAGAGCAGCGCAAAACTGAACTAGAGGCACTGAAAAACGTCGTCTCTAGCACGCCGGTTGTGATGGGCGGTGCCTTGGTCATTCCACAAGGCTTGTTGGCGCACCGTAAAGGTGAAACCCAGTTTAGTGTCGATGCTGAAGCCCGCTCACGTGTTGAGCGCATTGCAATGAATGCTGTAATGGATGCTGAGCGAAGCTTTGGCTTTGAGGTAAAAGACGTAGGTGCAGAAAAATGCGGCTGGGATGTCACATCGCGTCCCACTCCTAATGCAGACGGCTCTATTCGAGAAGATCGTCACATCGAGGTCAAGGGCCGCGTCAAAGGGCAAAACACTATTACGGTTAGCCGTAATGAAATCATCTATGGTTTAAACCAAGCCGACAAATTTATGCTTGCCATAGTCATTGTCGATGGAGATGAGTTCGAAGGGCCTTACTACGTTAAAACGCCATTCACTGTCGAGCCGGACTTTGGTGTAGCCAGTATTAATTATGATTTGAGCGACCTGCTTTCTAAAGCTACTAAGCCTGAGTTATCGCTATGAAAAACAAAGGAATGTTTACTCAGTTTTTTTTAGTGGGCCAGAAAGAGAAACGCCCCCAAGAAGGAGGCGTCAGGCCGAAGATACTCTCTACGGCGGGGTTAATGGGTATAACTATAGTTATAACGACCGTCTTAGTCAAGGAGATTTGGAGGACTAAAGCATGAATGCCTCCACTCGAGTAATCAGCTATATTGACGGCTTTAACGTCTACTTTGGGCTTAAATCCAAAGGATGGAAAAAATACTACTGGCTAGATTTGGTCAATATGTCGGCAGCCCTGCTCAAGCCTGGCCAAACATTAGAACACTGCCACTATTTTACCGCACGCATTAGAAACTCTGGAAGTAATAGCCAAGATGCTCACCGACAATCCATCTGGATTGATGCGCTGGAAACACTGGCCAACCAAACCAGCCACTTTGGGCACTACCTTGAAAAACAAAAAACATGTAAAAGTTGTGGCACAAAATGGACAACCCACGAAGAAAAAATGACCGACGTGAACATCGCAGTGCAATTACTCAGCGATGCCTACGAAAATAAGTTTGATACTGCCTTGGTTATCTCTGGTGACAGCGATCTAACCACACCCATAAAAATGGTATTAGAGCGCTTTCCAAACAAACGTATTATCGTCGCCTTTCCACCTGGGCGAAATTCACACCAGTTAAGAACTACAGCCACGGCCAGCTTTACCATTGGTGAAGCCAAGCTGCGTCAAAATTTGTTGCCCAATATCATCACCACAGCTTCGGGCCATCAATTACATCGTCCCACTCAGTGGTATTAAGAGAGTTCAATGACCAGTAAAAAAGAAGCAAAAATTATCAGCCCCAAAAAATTGATCGAAGTGGCGTTGCCATTAGATGATATTAACGAGGCAGCTGCACGCGAAAAATCCATTCGTCACGGACACCCAAGTACATTGCATTTATGGTGGGCACGCCGACCACTGGCTGCAGCTAGAGCGGTGATTTTTGCTCAGATGGTGAATGACCCATCTGAAACGGTTCAAGGTGATAAACGCCTGCGTGAAACAAAACTAAAAATTCAAAACGAACGTGAAAGGCTATTCGATATTATTCGCGAGTTGGTTAAGTGGGAAAACACCAATAACGAAGAAGTGCTCAACAAAGCTCGCGAAGCCATTAAAGAAAGTTGGCGCTTTACCTGTGAACTTAACAAAAAGCATCCGCAAGCAGATGAGCTTTTTAATCCTGAAAAACTGCCTGCTTTCCATGATCCTTTTGCTGGTGGTGGAGCCATTCCTCTGGAAGCGCAGCGTTTAGGGCTGGAGAGTTTCGCGAGTGATTTGAACCCCGTCGCAGTCATGATCAATAAAGCCATGATTGAAATCCCACCCAAATTCGCTGGACAGGCACCAGTGGGGCCAATTCCCGTTGGTGAAAAACAGGGCAGGTTAGTTGAAGACTGGTCTGGAGCAAAAGGTCTTGCAGAAGATGTACGCCGTTACGGTAATTGGATGCGCGAAGAAGCTATAAAACGGATCGGGTATTTATATCCCAAGATAACCGTCACCAAAGAAATAGCGGACCAGCGACAAGATTTGAAGCGATATGTAGGCGAAGAGCTAACCGTGATTGCTTGGTTATGGGCTAGAACTGTTAAAAGTCCTAATCCAGCATTTAGCCACATCGATGTACCATTAGTTTCTAGCTTTATTCTTTCGAGCAAGAAAGGTAAGGAAGCTTATGTACAACCCATCGTGAATGGGACCAAGTACCATTTTGAAGTCAAAGTTGGCAAGCTACCTCCTGAAGCCAGCGATGGAACCAAAGTGGGGCGTGGTGGTAACTTTAAGTGCCTTATTTCAGAAGCCCCAATTCCAGTTAAAACAATTCGCGAACAAGGTCAGAAAGGTACGTTTAAGCAGCGGTTAATGGCGATTGTTGCTGAAGGAAAATCTGGTCGAGTTTACTTATCTCCTACCGATGAAATGGAAAGAATCGCTATCTCTGCGCAGCCCGAATGGAAGCCAACGACAGCGATTAATCATAACCCACGTGATATAAGAACCCAACTCTATGGATTAAATGAATACGGAGACCTTTTTACACCTAGGCAATTGGTTGCCTTAACTACATTCTCTGATCTAGTTCAAGATGCTCGTATAAAAGCAATAGAAGACGCAAAGTTGGCTGGATTGGCCGACGAAGGTACCGGTATTAACGATGGGGGGCAGGGCGCAACTGCATACGGTGATGCCGTCGCAGTATATTTGGCAAAAGCTCTTGGTAAGATGAGCGATTATAATTCAGCAATTTGTAGTTGGATAAGTGGAGGGCAAACGATGAGAAATACGTTTGGCCGACAAGCAATCCCAATGACGTGGGATTACGCTGAAGCGAACCCGGTGGGAGATGCTACAGGATGCTTTTTGAGCGGTGTAAATCAGGTTGTACGTGTATTGCAGACTCTCCCCGGAGAGCGATATGGAAGTGTAAAGCAACAAGACGCTGCGACTCAGGATATTAGTTATAAAAAAGTCATTTCAACTGACCCTCCATACTATGACAACATTGGGTATGCTGATTTATCAGATTTCTTTTATGTATGGATGCGACGATCTCTAAGAAGCGTCTATCCAGATCTATTTTCGACAATGGCAGTCCCTAAAGCTGAAGAACTTGTTGCTACCCCTTATAGACATGGAGATAAGGAAAAAGCGGAAGTGTTCTTTCTAGATGGTATGACGCGGGCTATTCATAACTTGGCTGCAATGGGGCATAGTGCTTTTCCTGTATCTATTTACTACGCCTTTAAACAATCAGAAACAAAAGAGACCGGTACGGCTAGTACCGGTTGGGAAACATTTCTTGAGGCAGTTATCCGTGCGGGCTTCTCGATTGATGGTACTTGGCCGATGCGAACAGAAATGGCAAATCGCATGGTGGGTTCTGGCACAAACGCGTTAGCATCTTCTGTTGTTTTGGTGTGTAAAAAACGAGGAGACCAAGCAGATTCCATCTCACGTCGCCAATTCCAACGTGAACTTCGCGAAAAAATGCCTGAAGCCCTGGAAGCGATGATTGGCGGCAGTGCTGGTGTATCTC
Source organism: Neptuniibacter sp. (assembly GCA_030149405.1). GTDB lineage: Bacteria > Pseudomonadota > Gammaproteobacteria > Pseudomonadales > Balneatricaceae > Neptuniibacter. Next base: position 8,665 of record JASBRM010000298.1, read on the forward strand.
CGATTGCTCCTGTGGATTTAGCGCAAGCAGCAATTGGACCTGGCATGGCAATCTATTCGAAGTATGAAACGGTACTTAATCAAGACGGTAACAAAATGAGTGTGCATGATGCACTTATTTTAATAAACCGTACGATCACCGAATACCTCAACCCTGACAGTGGAAACTTCGATAATGACACCTTGTTCTGTGACGACTGGTTCAGCCAGTATGGTTGGGGACAGGGGCAATTCGGTGAGGCTGATACCCTTGCTCGCGCCAAAGGTACATCGGTAGATGGTGTACGTGATGCAGGTGTCATTGAATCAGGTAGTGGTAAGGTCCGCTTGTTGAAGTGGAGTGAGTACCCCACCGATTGGGACCCGAAAACTGATACTCGCACACCAGTATGGGAAGCCTGCCACCAGATGATTCGCGTGTTGAATCAACAAGGCGAAGCCGAAGCGGGTGCTTTATTGGCTCGCATGCCAGAGCGCGGCGAACACATTCGCCAATTAGCCTACCACCTATACACTTTGTGTGAACGCAAAAAGTGGGCAGAAGAAGCCCGCGCCTATAACGAACTGATTGGTTCGTGGCACGCCATTGTCTCTGCTTCACATGAAGTGGGGCATAGAGATGAACAGATGGGAATGGAATTTTAAGAGGGAGATAAAAGGATGAGTTTAAAACCATGGCGTGAAATTGCCCGACCACACAAAGATGTTTTAGAAGGCACTTTTAAGCAATCCGAATTTGCGGCTGATATTTCTCAGGTTGCCTCAGGGACTGCAACTGAAGAATATCAAGATGCTGAGAAGTTCTTCTCCCGTACCTTTATTACTGAAGGTATGCGCTTATTGCTCATGTCAGTAGCACAACGCTTGGCTGGCCAAGGCGGTGACCCAGTCATCCAGCTGCAAACTGCTTTTGGTGGTGGTAAAACCCATACCATGTTGGCTGTTTTACATTTAGCATCCCGCCAAGTAAGCACCGATAAACTTGAGGGTATTCCCCCTCTTCTTGATGACGCAGGTATTCATGACTTGCCGAGTGCGAAAGTCGCTGTCATTGATGGTATCAAGCTTTCGCCTAGCCAACCACAACAACATGGTAGTGTTGCGACGAATACCCTATGGGGTGAATTAGCTTGGCAACTGTTGGGTGACGTCGGTTATGCGATGGTTGCCCAGAGCGATGCCGATGGTACATCGCCGGGTAAAGAGGTGGTACGGCAACTCGTTGAGAAAGCGGCACCTTGCGTCATTCTGATTGATGAGCTAGTGGCCTTTATTCGTCAACTGGAAGTGGGCAGACAATTTAAAGCCGGTACATTCGATAGTAATATTTCATTTATTCAGGCTCTGACTGAAGCGATGAAAGCGGTACCGAACGCGATTCTGTTAGCCTCTTTACCGGAGTCAGAGTTAGAAGTGGGCGGCACCATGGGGCAACGTGCTCTTGAGTCTTTAGAGAAATACTTTGCTCGTGTTGAATCGGTTTGGAAGCCGGTCGCCAGTACCGAAGCATTTGAAATTGTACGTCGGCGTTTGTTTGAATCGGCTGGTGAACGTGCAGAAGTGGAAGGCATTAGCCGACAGTTCTCTGATTTTTATCGCGCCAATAGTGACAAGTTCCCGCTGGAAACACAGTCGAATTTGTATTTTGAACGACTTTGCCAGTCTTACCCAATTCACCCAGAAGTGTTTGATCGCCTATACGAAGATTGGTCGACCCTGGATAAATTCCAACGTACGCGCGGCGTGTTGCAATATATGGCAATTGTTATTCATCGCCTATGGAATGCTGACAACAAAGATGCCTTGATTATGCCAGGCTCAATTGCCTTGGATGACAGCAATGTTCGTAACAAGAGCATTCACTACTTGCCACAAGGCTGGGAGCCGGTACTGGAAAAAGAAGTGGATGGTCCTCGTTCGGAACCAGCTGATATTGATGGCCATGACACACGTTTTGGCAGCGTACAGGCTGCTCGTCGTACAATGCGCACTATCTTCTTGGGCAGTGCACCATCTAATGGGGAGCAAGCGGTTAAAGGCTTAAACCAAGAGCACATTTTATTGGGGTGTTTGCAACCAGGACAAAAAATCGGTGTGTTTGAAGATGTGCTCAAACGCCTTCGCGATCGATTGCACTACTTATATTCTGAGCAAGATCGTTACTACTTAGATACACGGCCAAATCTGCGCCGCGAAATGGAAAGCCGCAAACAAAATATTAATGAACTCCAAGAACTTCACCCATTATTGAAAGAGCGTGTAGGGCGGGTATTTGGACGGAATCATTGCTTTGGCGGGATTCATGTGTTCACCCCCTCGGTAGACGTACCTGATGACTATGCTTCAGGACCTCGTTTAGTGGTATTACCACTAAATGCGGCATACAGTCGTGGCGATGGCAGACAAGCCTATGAAGCTGCTGAAGAGATACTTCGTAACCGAGGAGATCAACCAAGGCAAAAGCAAAACCGTTTGATTTTCTTTGCTGCTGATTATGATGTGGTTAGCCGGTTAAAAGATGCAGGTAGAACTTATCTCGCGTGGAAGAGCATCGTGTCCGATGTGGCTGATGGAAAGTTGGACTTGACGGTTTCGCTATCCAAACAAGCTAAGCGTAATGCGGACACTGCTGAACAAAGCTTGCATCAAATAGTACGTGAAACCTATAAGTGGATAATTTGCCCGGTTGAAGACTTCGTGCGAGGTAAGCCAGAGATTACTTGGGAAGCGGTTTCTGTTTCTCCAGTGGCTCAAAACCTTGTGGCCGAAATTGAAAACACACTTCGCGAAGAAGAGTGGTTGATTTCAGAATGGAGCCCTATTCATTTAAGAAATACCCTTCAGCAGTGGTATTTAAAAGGTGGCGTAACAGAGGTTGGTGCCCTAAAAGTCTGGCAAGACAGTTGTCATTATCTCTATTTGCCTCGTTTGGTAAATGATCAAGTATTTATTAATGCACTAATTGCAGGCTTGGATAGTGAGGACTATTTCGGTTTTGCTGCAGGCAAAGATGGTGATCGTTATCTGGGGTTTGTCTATGGCCATGGTTCCATGTCGATACTGGATGATTCTTCATTGTTAATTGAACGTGAAGCGGCTGCTGATTATCGTGAACGAACAAAACCAGCACCACAGCCTGAACCCACACCACATTCAGGGGAAGGCGTAACACCTACTCCAATTGGCGGTACAGAACCAACTGGAGGTGCACAGCCTCAGCCAACGCCCGGCGCTTTGGAGCCTACGCCACCACCGGTTCAAACGGCAGCTAAAAAACAGTTTTACGGCAATATTGAACTCGATCCTGTGAAAGCAAAAATGGAGTTCGCTACGATTGTTGATGAGGTAGTGCAGCAATTCACCGCGAAGCTCGGTGTCGAAGTATCTATTTCCGTGGAGATTCAGGCCCGCTCAAATGATGGATTTGATGAATCCATTCAACGCACTATCAAAGAGAACTGTAATGTGCTCAGGTTCAGCAGTTCAGAGTTTGATGAATGATGAACCTTGAGATAAGGGACCATGGAAGAAAAATATTATCGTGACATAGATCCGCTTTGGGCTCTGAACGATCCATTAACCGTGCAGCAAGCATCAGCTTTGATTGCTGGTGAGGAACCTAATGCAGTTGTGTTTTCTGATGGTCATGCGAGTCATTTTGAGAACCCCGAAACTGGTTATACAGAGGCAGGTGGTATCTCAAGAGTTCAGACAGCCTACAAAGCTATGATCAATGCAATATTGGTTGGAAATTTAAAAGCCAAAATCATGCATGATTCTAGGCCATTTGATGAGGATGACCAAAGGAATCTAATTGATTTGATGGAGCTTGGAGAGTTCTACAACGTAAGACCTGAAAATGTTGCCGAAGAAGGTGAAAAGTACCTAAATGAATACTTCATCAAAGAAAAACCTAATTGGGCAACATCGTTGGTTGAAGTTGATGAAGTAAAGGAGTGGCTTGTCAGGAGAAATATGAGAACAGGCTTTTTCTTTGAAGGTACAGACACAGTGAATGATTACTTGGATAAAGGGCATCCTCGTTACTCAGCGAAATTAGCCGCGGCAATCAAGGTCTGGGAAGCCATGGATGATGAGAACCTGCTATCGGGCAAGTCCACAAAATCTGCTATGACTGAATGGCTAGAGACGCGCTATAAAGAGCTTGAACTCGTTCACAACGGAAAAATTAGTAAAAATGCCATTGAAAATGTAGTTGCGGTAGTTAACTGGCAAACTACAGGTGGCGCGCCTAAGACTCCTGAGTAACAAACCTTTCTATTATTTAACTTACTGTTACTCCTCGTTTTTAAGTAACAGTTAGACGCAATATACCCAACCGTCCAGTCATAACCTATCCACTGAAGACCTCCTTTTAGGGGATAGGTTAATTGCAACCTCCCCAGCTATTCATACTCCAGAAAAAAATCAAAATGAAGCCATGTTCCGGAGCAAACCGGAGCGAATTTCCTTCTTCTGGAGAGTTATGAAACATGGCAACAAAATTAGCAGAATCAATTCGCATCCTCCGGCGTAAGCAACTTGAAGAGAAAACAGGACTGTCACGTTCTGGTATCTACGCCAAATTGAAGCCTAATCCAAAGCGACCTAATGATTATGACCCCACATTTCCTAAACCGATCTCTGTAGGAGCCAAGGCCGTGGGTTGGGTTGAGTCTGAGGTAGATGCTTGGCTTGAGCTGAAAATCAAGAATAGCCGGGAAGTTTAGGAGGGTGCTGATGTTAAATAGCAAAGAAGGAGGTAGCCGCTGGCACGGCTCCTCCTCCAATATCAACTCACAGACTAATTTTAGCGTAGAGCTAACCGAGGCATTATCTTACATTTCGGCTGATTTACCTCGTGATGACTGGGTAAAAGTTGCAGCAGCGTGGAAATCAGCTGGTGGTGATTTTGACACATGGGATGAGTGGAGCAGTGAAGGGCAAAGCTACAATTCGAAGGACACATTATCTGTATGGAATAGCTTATCTGTTGATGGAGCTATTGGAGTGGGAACACTGTATTTCTATGCCAGACAGTCCGGTCATATATTATCCAGTGGAGAGAGGAATGACAGACGGAATACAATCCAACCTGCCAAGGCAGGACAGATTGATGCCCAGCGAAAAGCACAAAAACGGGCTGAAGATATACTCAACCAATGTGTTTATGCCTCCGACAAGCACCCTTACTTAAAAGCCAAGCAGATAAAGCCCACGCTTATGCCATGGCTTGATAGTTACAACAGGCTGGTATTGCCTGTCATGGACATATCAGGTGTCTTATTTAGCTTGCAGTTCATTAATGAGTCGGGTCAGAAGCAGTTTCTGGCTGATGGCCAGGTTAAAGGAAATTTTTATCAGCTCTGGTCAGGTAAGCGTGCGATCGTGATATGCGAGGGTTACGCCACCGGTGTGACGCTGTATCAGAATTACACACCGGATTGCAGCGTTGTTGTCGCTTTCAATGCAGGTAATTTG
>JASBRM010000316.1 GCA_030149405.1 Neptuniibacter sp.
TTGCAGCTGTAGCAGGGGCTTTATCAAAATCCAGTTCAAGAGAAATATCACCGAAATTTGTATGGAGAATAATCATTGTTGTAATGTCCATTTCTTCGCCGTTGACCGCGACATTATACTCAAGTCTTAGCGAAACGCATCCCCAGATTAGCCTTTAGGTAGGAGATAATTGATCTAAGGGGGTACTCCTGTTGGAGATGCCTGTTCCTACTCCAATTCTTTGTATGAATTTTTGTTAAGGCAAATTTGCGATAAAACTGACATTTATCCATTGCATCCGTTTATAATGACGCCAGATTTTTTTAGCACCCTGTCGGATTGATAAGACGTTTATATGAGTAATACAGAAAGCAGTAAGCCAACGAACTTTATTCATCAGATTATTGAACAGGATCTGGAGGACGGACTGAATGACGGTAAGGTCATTACCCGTTTCCCACCAGAGCCAAATGGTTATCTGCATATAGGCCATGCTAAGTCGATCTGTCTGAACTTTGGTACCGCTGAAAAATATAACGGTGGATGTAACCTGCGTTTCGATGATACCAACCCATCGAAAGAGGAACAGGAATACGTTGACGCAATCAAAGAAGATGTAGAATGGCTGGGTTTCAAATGGGCGGGTGATGTGAAATATGCATCTGACTATTTTGATACATTTTACGACTGGGCTCAGCACCTGGTCCGTAATGGCAATGCTTATGTATGTGATCTCAGCCCTGAAGAAGCGAAAGAGTATCGTGGCTGGGCGACTGAGCCGGGTAAAGACAGTCCATTCCGTGACCGTTCAGTTGAAGAGAATCTGGATCTTCTGGAACGTATGAAAAACGGTGAGTTCGACGAAGGCAGCCGTGTGCTGCGCGCTAAAATCGATATGGCTTCACCGAACATGAATCTGCGTGACCCGATTCTGTATCGTATCCGCAAAGAGTCTCATCATCAGACGGGTGACAAGTGGTGTATTTATCCAAGCTATGATTTCGCTCATGGTCAGGAAGATGCGATTGAAGGTGTAACTCACTCAATCTGTACTCTGGAATTTGCAGATCACCGACCACTCTATGACTGGTTTATCGAAAACCTGCCTGTACCAAATACTCCTCGTCAGTACGAATTCGGTCGCCTGAACCTGAATTACACCGTAACCAGTAAGCGTAAGCTGAAGCAGCTGGTGGATGAGAATCACGTAAACGGGTGGGATGACCCGCGTATGCCTACCATCTCAGGCTTACGTCGCCGCGGATATTCGCCGCAGGCCGTACGTAATTTCTGCGACAGTCTTGCCGTAGCCAAAACAGATGGCACGGTGGATATGGCACAGTTTGAATACTTTGTCCGTGAAGATCTGGATAAAAATGCACCCCGTGCGATGTGTGTTGTGCGTCCTCTTAAAGTGACGATCACTAACTACGAAGAAGGCCAGGAAGAGTGGTTCGAACTGCCTAAGCATCCTAAGGATGAAAGCATGGGTACGCGTAAAGTGCCGTTCACTAAGAACATCCTGATTGAGCAGGAAGACTTTGCTGAAGTGCCACCACGTAAGTGGAAGCGTTTGACTCAGGGAGTTGCTGTTCGTCTTCGTGGTTCTTATGTAATCACCTGCGATGAAGTGATCAAAGATGCCGAAGGTAATGTTGTAGAGCTTAAGTGCTCATACGATCCGGCGACTAATGGTGCTAACCCCGAAGGGTACAAAGCTAAAGGTGTGGTGCACTGGGTATCTGCAGATAACTCTGTGCCTTGTGAAGTGCGTGAATACGATCGTCTGTTCTCAGAAGCTAATCCGGACAGCGACAAAGAGCGTGATTTCCTTGAGTTCATTAACCCTGAATCCCTGGTGGTGCAAGCAGACAGCCGTTGTGAAGTAGGTCTGGCAGAGGCTAATGTACAAAGCCGTTATCAGTTTGAGCGTACTGGCTACTTCTGTGTAGATTCAGACTCAACCCCAGAGAAGCTGGTGTTTAACCGTACTGTTGGATTAAGAGATTCCTGGGGTAAGTAACTTCAGTTGGATATTTAAAACGGCCTCTTTTGAGGCCGTTTTTGTTTCTGCTCACACATTTTTAAACGATTAGCAGATTTAGGAAAAGTCCTCCTGCAAGTAGCAGAACAAAGAGGCAGAGAGCCATTATTATGGGCTTAATACCCGCTTCTTTCAGTAAAGCTAATCGTGTCTGGATCCCCAGAGCTGCCATAGCCAGGGCCAATAAAAACTGACTGAAGTAGGAAGTGCCTTGTAGAATGTTTTCCGGCACTTCAAATATTGAATTTACCCCTGCCATTAAGATAAAGCCAAGAATAAACCAGGGCATTATCGCAAAGGTGTTTACCTGCATTTCTGGCTCAGACTTTCTTGTCATATAGGTGCTAAGAATCAATATGAAGGGTGCCAAAAGCATCACTCTGATCAGCTTTGTCACCACTGCATTATCCAAAGCTTCTGGGCTGATGGATTGCCCCGCAGCAACTGCCTGTGCCACTTCATGAACTGTACTACCTATATAAATACCAAAGGCCTGTTCGGACATCAGGCTATGGGGAAATATAACGGGATAGCTAAACATAGCCAGAGTACCAAAGAGCACAACAGTGGCTACGGCGATAGTAACTTGTTGTTGTCTGGCTTTTATTGCTGAATCAGTCGCGAGTACAGCTGCTGCACCGCAGATAGCGCTACCTGCTGAAATCAGGATAGCGGTATCTGCTGGGAGTTTCAGAACTTTGATGCCTAGCCATAAACCGGCAGCAATCACAGTACAGATGACGATTACATTAAGTAGTAGAGTTTCAAAACCGACATTAGCGATCTGTTGAAAACTCAGATTGAGGCCAAACAGGATAATACCGAAGCGAAGGCAGTATTTTTGGCAGAAGAGAGTCACCTTATGATTGAACTCGGCAACACCTTCACAGCTAATGTGACCAACAACCATGCCTAGCAGAATCGCCAGCGGTAGAGCACTCAGGCCCATCTGTGATAAAGACGGCAACTGGGCCAGAAGCACAGCCGATATCGCTATCATTGGCAGAAGAATTAGCCTGGGCATCATGTAGACCTACAGCATTAAAGAATGGCGGGCATTGTCTACATAAATAATTGATAAGTATAATGGATATAATTAATAAGTATCATTAAAAAAACGAATGAGTTGAATATGAGCATATCGATTCGCCAGCTTAAAATTTTTGAGTCTACCGCGCGTCTGGAAAGACTTACGCTTGCAGCTGAAGAACAAGCTCTCAGTCAGTCAGCCGCGAGTCAGGCGTTGAAGGAACTTGAACTGAGTATTGGGAGCTCACTGTTTACTCGGGTTGGCAGGGAATTGCAGATTACTGACCGTGGGTTGGACCTGCTGCCAAAGGTTCGTCAGGTTATTCTTCTGTTGGACGAAATTGAGCATCCGGCTATTGATGAGTTATGTGGCACATTAAGAATCGCTGCCAGTGTCACAATTGCGTGTTATCTGCTGCCTCAATTGACGGCGCAATTCATTACAAGCCATCCTGAGGTTACTCCAGATATTCTGATTGGTAATACAGGTGAAGTGATTTCCAAACTTGAAAAGGGTCAAGCACAAATAGGCCTGATTGAAGGTCCTGCATCGCCAGCAAAACTGAAAATCACACCCTGGCTGGAGGATGACCTGTCTTTGTTTTGTAGTCCGGATCATCCATTAGCAAAAGTCGGAGGCATCAGCCTTGAGCAATTGTCAGAAAACCGCTGGATTTTGCGTGAGTCTGGTTCCGGAACACGAAACGTTTTTGATCAGGCCGTTCAACGTGCAGGTGGTCAAATAGACAGTACATTTGCCTTGAATCGCCAGGAGGCGATAAAACAATCCGTTAAGGCCAACCTTGGAGTAGGTTGTCTGTCGCGTTTAAGTATTCAGGAAGATATCCAAGCCGGACAGCTGGTGGAGCTGCAATCTCCACTGGATCTGAGTCGGCGTTTCTCGATCGTTTCCCATTCGATCAACCAACCACTGGCAGAAGCTTTTATAGCGCTGTTGCTGGAACATAAACCAGAACACTTAACTTAAAACGGCATCCCGGCAAGAACTAAGTAACTTGTCTGCATACTGCTCATCGTTGATAGCACGTGAGATAGCGATGGCGCCAATCATAAGTACCGCTTTCTGCATCGCGTGTTCGGTAGATGGGGAAGATTCATCCAACTGGTTGATGTTCTGCACAAATCCTTTCAGGACTTTTGTGTAGGCACTACGAACATGTTTATCCCGTTGATTAATATCCGTAGTGAGAAAGGCAAGGGGACAACGGAAGATCTCACCTTTTCGGTGGGTAAGGCTGAGATATTGTTCAATCAGATGGCTGAAATTTATATCTGCGCTTTGTCGGGCTCTACTCTGGGCATCCTGAGCTGCAGTTAAAATAGCCTCAGCGTATAACTCACTCTTTGACGAGAAATGATTATAAAACGCACCCCGGGTCATACCTGCATGGTGCATAACATCATCTATACCTACTTGTTCAAAACCATCACGGGTAAATAACTCCGCAGCGCTGTGCAGAATTTTGACGCGTGTATTTTTCTTTTGCTCGGATGACCAGCCCATTTATACCTCTGACTAAAATATGTTCTTGAACATATTGTGACTAATATTAAGTTAAAAGTAACTCTCTAAAAAACTGGGATACACAAATGGAAACGCAATTCAAAATTTTAGGGCCAGAATTCAGTACCTTCGTCCGCAGTGTAATGATTGCCTGCGAAGAAAAGGGTCTCACTTATCGATATGGAATGAAACTCAATGGGGAGCCAGTTAATTTAGGGGATAAGGCTCATCTGGCAGTACATCCCTATGGAAAAATTCCGGTTCTGATTTTAGAGGATGGGCGGTCTATTTGTGAGACCGCAGCTATTCTACGTTTTCTGGATACAGAGTTTTCGGGTACCGCTTTTTTGCCTGAAGATCACTTTGAAAGAGCTCAGGTGGATCAGTGGAGTAATCTGATTAATATCTATGCCGATCGGGCTATCGTGCGACAATATCTGCTTGAATTTGTCTTTCCTAAAGGGGAAGGCGGTACTGTGAGGATGGATAAAGTGGAAGCTGCAATTCCAGAGGTAAAGCAGGCAATTGCCAAATTAACAGCACAATTAGGGAGCAATGAATATATCTGCGGCAATGCTTTCTCGATGGCGGATATTATGCTTGCTCCAATGCTGGATTATCTGCAGAGGCACCCTCAAGGAGGTGAGCTCTTAGCAGGGAACCAGGCATTGCTGACGTATCTTGAGCGTCTACGCCAGCGTCCATCTTGCAAAAAAGTATTGATCTGAATAGTTGAGATCAGGCTCAGTTAGGTTCAGCAATGACCTTAACCTGATCGCCATCTACTGAATGATAGAAACAATTTGAACGTTCAGTGTGGCAGGCTGGGCCCTTTTGATTTACCAGGCAAAGCAGAGTATCGCCATCACAGTCGATGCGCATTTCGACCAGCTTTTGTACATGCCCAGAGCTTTCACCTTTGCGCCAGTAGGTCTGACGCGAGCGGGACCAGTAACAGACTTGCCCGGTTTTCAGCGTTTCTTCAATGGAAGCGCGATTCATCCACGCCATCATCAATACTTCACCAGTATCCTTTTGCTGAGCAATAGCCGGAATTAAACCATCGTCATTGTATTTTAGGTTGTCCAGCGCATGAGACAATTCAACACTTGAACCGATTTTGGCGGATTCGAGATCGTAGTAGAAAGTATTTTTCATCAGAGTATGGGTCCAGATAAATCAGCGGCA
>JASBRM010000324.1 GCA_030149405.1 Neptuniibacter sp.
CAGAGTCAGGGTGTTCAACTGATCATCAAGTTCCATCCAGTAAACAGACTTTTCCTTATTGTGTTCAATTGTCTGGTATTCCACTTCTCCGGGCCCCAGTGATGACAGCACCAGGATTGCCAGCAAACTGAACCACATAAGTACGTTAAGTTGTTTGCGGGAGAAAAACGGACGGTATTCATTTTCCATAAGGAGTAGTCTCTGAACTGAAGCTCTGTGATAAGATACCAGACTTGAAAATTAACTGCTGTTCTTTGCCCCGTTTCTGGTCATACGCAGCAGTCGAAAATTGGGGCAAATCTATTTTTAATTCAAATGGATGAGCAAAGCGGTACTGAGGATCTTAGATGTTTAAAAAGCTGAAATCCATGTTTGGTAGCTCTGAGGAAAATGCAGAGCAGAAAGTTCCCGATCAAGGGCAGGAAAACCAGGCTGAAGAAAGCTCCGAGGCTGAAGCGGTTGAAGTAGCAGCAGAGAGTTCGGAGTCACAAGAATCAGAATCTGAAGTGGTTCAGGCAAATGAAGCTTCAGAGCCAGAAGCGTTAGAAACTCAGGAAGTCGCTGCAGAAACGGTTGTAACTGAAGAAACTCTTGCAGAGCCAGAGCCAGAGCCAGAGCCAGAGCCAGAGCCAGAGCCAGAGCCAGAGCCAGAGCCAGAGCCAGAGCCAGAGCCAGAGCCAGAGCCAGAGCCAGAAAAGAAAGGCTTCTTTGCGCGGATTAAGTCTGGTCTGAGCAAAACTAAAGAAAACCTTACAGAGCAACTGGGTAACCTGTTCCTGGGCGCTAAAGAGATCGATGAAGATCTGCTTGAAGAGATCGAAACGCTTCTGTTAATGGCGGATGTCGGTGTTGAAGCCACTACAGAGATCATTGAACGCCTGACGGATAAAGTTGCCCGTAAACAGCTTTCAGATGCTCAGGCACTTGAGCAAGCATTAAAAGCTGAACTCGCGGATCTGTTACATAAGTCAGAAGAACCGTTACAGATTGATACCTCTAAACAGCCTTACGTGATCCTGATGGTTGGCGTAAATGGCGTGGGTAAAACTACAACGATCGGTAAGCTAGCGAAGAAATTCCAGAGCGAAGGTAAATCGGTAATGCTGGCCGCGGGAGATACCTTCCGTGCTGCTGCTGTTGAGCAACTACAAGTATGGGGCGAACGTAACGATGTTCAGGTTGTAGCCCAGCATACGGGTGCGGACTCCGCTTCAGTAATCTTTGATGCGGTGCAGTCGGCGCAGGCAAAAGGTGTCGATGTCCTGATTGCCGATACCGCAGGTCGTTTGCAGAACAAAGATAACCTGATGCAGGAACTGGAAAAGGTGGTTCGTGTAACCCAGAAACTCTCTCCGGAAGCGCCGCATGAAGTGATGCTGGTTCTGGATGCGGGTACCGGCCAGAATGCTCTCAGTCAGGCGAAGATCTTTAAGGACAGTGTTGGCGTTACGGGGATCACCCTGACCAAGCTGGATGGAACAGCTAAAGGTGGGGTTATTTTTGCCATCGCTAAACAGATGGATCTGCCAATTCGCTTTATTGGCGTGGGTGAGCAGATTGATGATCTGCGTCCATTTAACTCACAAGAATTTGTGGACGCACTGTTCGATTGATTTTCAGAACATGAATGCACAGGACTCGGCTATCTGAAATGATCAGCTTCACTAATGTCAGTAAGCGCTACGCAGAAGGGCATGATGCTCTGAGGGATGTCAGCTTCACTCTGGACAGAGGGGAGATGGCATTTCTGACCGGTCATTCCGGTGCGGGTAAATCAACCCTGCTTAAGCTGATTATGTTAATGGAACGGCCCAGCCGAGGACGTGTCCAGATTGCTCAGCGAGATCTGGCTGAGTTCAGCCGTGAAGATATCCCATACCATCGTCGCCGCATCGGTGTGGTTTTCCAGAATCATCAGTTGTTGTTTGACCGCTCTGTCTTTGACAATGTTGCGATGCCATTACAGATTTCTGGTTATGAGCCTGAAGATATAGGCAAGAGGGTGCGTGCTTCTCTGGATAAAGTAGGCTTGTTACACAAAGAAAACCTCAACCCCATTACCTTGTCTACCGGTGAACAGCAACGTATTGGTATCGCTCGCGCGATAGTGCATAAACCACAGCTCCTGCTTGCCGATGAGCCAACAGGTAACCTCGATCCTACGCTTTCAGCGGAAATCATGAGCTTGTTCATGGAATTTAACCGCCATGGCACTACCGTATTGATTGCCAGTCATGACCTGGCGCTCATTTCCCGGACTGGTCGCAGAACTCTGGTATTGGATCACGGGAGGTTGATACAGGGTGGCTAATCGTGATCCGTCTAAGCGAGGTGCTTCTAGGCATTCGCCATCTGCTGTAAGCCCAACGCCAGTTCCTGCTCCGGTTGGAAATAAAGGTGCTGCCAAGCACAAGGTGAATATCGCAGGGCAAGGCCGTAGTTGGTTGCGTCATCACAAAGCAACGGCCAGGGATTCATACAATCGGCTCTGGCAAACCCCTATTCCAACACTGATGACCTTAGCTGTTCTGGCTATTGCTCTGGCTCTTCCAGGGCTTATGTATGTGGGGCTGAAAAATGTCAATCAGCTCAGTGGAGAATGGAAGGGTGATCCTAAAATATCGCTCTATCTACAACAAGAATTATCAGATCAGCAGGCTGAAGCATTCAGTCAGAAAATGTTGTTACGGCAGGATCTGATTGCTGTAGAGCTGGTAACCAAAGATCAGGGTTTATTGGAATTCCAGGCGATGTCGGAGTTTGCCGACGTGCTGGATTTTTTAGATTCGAATCCCCTGCCTGCGGTGGTTGTCATTCAGGCTCGTGATGGACGTAAGCAGGTTTTACAGCAGTTACAGCAAGAGTTTTCTAAACTGCCAGAGGTTGATCAGGCTATTTTAGATATGGTCTGGGTGGAACGTTTGGCAGCCTTTGTGGAGCTGGCGAACCGATTAGTTATGGTGCTTGGCTGCTTGCTCGCATTTTCTGTGCTGCTGGTGGTGGGAAATACCATTCGTTTATCCATCGAAAACCGTAAAGATGAAATTCAGGTCGCTAAGCTGGTAGGTGCCACAGACTCGTGGGTGCAGCGCCCCTTTATCTACACAGGTTTTTGGTTTGGTCTGTTAGGTACTGTTATCGCGTGGTTATTTATCCAGATTAGTTTGCTCCTGATATCCACCCCGGTATCCGAAATCGCATCGCTTTATCAGAGTGGATTTGATCTGCAGGGCCTGGGCTTCAGTGATAGTTTGGTGTTGGTAATAGCCGGGATTTTATTGGGGCTATTGGGGGCTAAACTTGCCGTCAGCAGACACCTCCGTGAGATCGAACCCAAATAAAACCCGGAGCCATATAGGGTTAATCAGGGTAGCAGCGCCGCTTTTCCTATTCGTGTGAACAGGCCCCATTGCGTTTTCAGTTTATCTCTTCTATATTTGCCAGTCCCCTTGTGGGAATTGCAATTTTTACTGAACTTATCGGAATGAAATATGTCATATCTGCGGTCAATAGCAGAATGATGTGAGGTTTTAATGGGCACTAACTTACAAGTTGTTAATAACCTGTCCCCCGGCCAGAATCTGGATGCATACGTCCAGACAGTTACCGCTATTCCGGTACTGACTGCTGAGGAAGAGCGTGAATTAGCAGAACGTCTCTATTTCGATGGCGATGTTGATGCTGCGCGTCAGATGGTTATGTCTCATCTTCGTTTCGTAGTGCATGTGGCTAAAACCTATTCCGGTTATGGTCTGCCATTAGGCGATCTGATTCAGGAAGGTAATGTTGGCCTGATGAAGGCAGTAAAACGTTTTGACCCGACTATGGGTGTGCGACTGGTTTCTTTTGCCGTTCACTGGGTTAAGGCGGAGATGCATGAGTTTATCTTGCGTAACTGGCGTATTGTTAAAGTTGCGACCACTAAAGCTCAGCGTAAGTTGTTCTTTAATCTGCGTTCTATGAAGAAAGGTCTGGGTTGGCTGACCAACGATGAAGTGGATGCCATTGCTGAAGACCTGGGTGTAGAAGCGAAAACTGTTCGTCAGATGGAAGGCCGTATGGCTTCCGTTGATACAGCATTTGATGCGCCAGAAGGTGCGGATGATGAGAAAGATTTCTGGGCACCTGCGTACTTTCTGGAAGACAAAAGTGCAGACCCATCCATGCAGCTCGAAGATGCTAACTGGGAAGAAGACTCTCAGCGCCGTCTGATGCAGGCGATGGAACAGCTGGATGATCGTAGCAAAGACATCCTTGCTCGCCGCTGGTTGACCGATGATAAAGCGACTCTGCATGAGCTCGCCGCTGAATATGGTGTTTCCGCTGAGCGTATCCGTCAGTTGGAAAAGAACGCGATGAAGAAAATCCGCGTTTCCATGGAAGCCTGATCTTATACCAGTCCTAAAAATAGAAGAAAGCCGCATTTAGCGGCTTTTTTTGTGTCTTATTTCTGCCGGGTGAAAGCGGCACATTATTGATTAATTCGGTATAATCCCAGCTCGTTTTTAGATGGATTTCGTATGCAAAAGGGCACTCTGGTTCTACTGGCAGCCATCAGCGGTTTTCTAGCCGTTGCATTGGGTGCTTTTGGCGCACATGCCTTAAAGGCAGTGCTGCAACCTGAGCTGTATCTGGTATATCAAACAGCGGTTGAATATCAGTTTTACCACACCTGCCCATTACTTTTTCTTGGCCTTGCTTCTAATCATTTTCCAGAGAAGTGGCTTAAGTGGGCTGGCATCGCTTTTGTAACGGGAATTATCCTGTTCAGCGGAAGCCTCTATTTACTCGCTCTGTCCGGGGTAAGGGCTCTTGGGGCAATTACTCCTTTGGGGGGCGTTGCATTTTTACTTGGCTGGGGATTACTGGCTTATATGGCATTTTTATCTTACAGGAGATAGATCAATGCAGATTCAGGTGAATGGTGAAATGCTGCAAGTGCAGGATGGCACCACACTGACAGGTTTGGTAGAAGAGCTGGAACTTGGTGAAAAGCGTATAGCTATAGAGCTTAATCTGGAAATTATTCCGCGCAGCGAACATGTGAATACGGTCCTACAGGAAGCTGACCGGGTTGAGATCGTTCATGCCATCGGTGGTGGTTAAGGGTTGGATTAGAAATACCCTATCGCACTTATCAGTCGACAAAGACAATAAAACAATACGAATATTGGGATGCACATGTCACAACTAAATGACCCTCTGATCATTGCAGGTCAAAGCTTCAACTCCCGCCTATTGATTGGTACCGGGAAATATAAAGATTTAGAAGAAACCCGCCTGGCCATTGAAGCCAGCGGAGCAGAAATTGTAACGGTAGCGGTACGCCGCACGAACATCGGCCAGAACCCGGATGAGCCTAACCTGCTGGATGTGGTCTCACCGGAAAAATATACCATCCTGCCAAACACCGCAGGTTGTTTTAACGCAGCAGACGCAGTCCGTACCTGTAAACTGGCACGCGAACTGATGGATGGTCATGATCTGGTGAAGCTGGAAGTACTGGGTGATCAGAAAACGCTTTATCCAAACGTGGTTGAGACGATCAAAGCAGCCGATGAACTGGTAAATGATGGTTTCAAGGTGATGGTTTATACCAGTGATGATCCGATCGTAGCGAAAGAGCTTGAATCTATAGGTTGTGTATCCATCATGCCTCTGGGTTCAATGATTGGTTCCGGTCTGGGTATTCTGAACCCGCATAACATCAATGTGATTATGGAAGACTGTAAAGTGCCGGTATTGGTAGATGCTGGTGTAGGTACAGCTTCTGAAGCCGCAGTGGCGATGGAGATGGGTTGTGAAGCGGTTCTGATGAATTCAGCTATTGCGGGTGCACAGAACCCAATCCTGATGGCTTCTGCAATGAAAAAAGCCGTTGAAGCTGGCCGTGAAGCGTATCTTGCGGGCCGTATGCCACGTAAGAAATACGCAAGTGCTTCTTCTCCAATGGAAGGTACAATCGTCTGCAAATAAACTTGCCGACAGTGTTACGCTATGCACAGCCTGACTCTGAATGATGATGAAGAGTCAGGCT
>JASBRM010000330.1 GCA_030149405.1 Neptuniibacter sp.
ATGCACAGAAGGTGATCTGAGCCTGATTCAGGTCTGGAATGATGAAGATATGGAACGGTTACGTGGAAACCTTATTGGTCATGCGTTGTCGAAACGCCAGCAGAAAAGACCACTGACTTTTTTCTTTGCCTGTGCCGAACCAGATGAAGATTACTTTATCAGCGTAGATAACTTCAGTGGCGAAGTGCTTCTGGAATTACCAGGTAAACCACCCATTAGAAAACTGGCAGATAACCTTGCCGAATTTATTCGTTCTCTCACACCGAGAACAATAGTGAATGTGGATTAAAACTATGTTTAGAAAAGAACGCTACAAACTTTACCTGCCACTATTCGCAGTATGCATGAGTCTGCTGATCAGCGGATGCCAAACCTTTAACTCTCAGGTGTTGGACCTTCACCCGGAGGTACAGGTTAATAGGAAACTTCCTGCGGACACTCGTATAGATATCAAAACTAAAGATCTACGTAACAGCGAGATTATCGGTTTCCGCATGACAGGCGAACAACCAAGTCCTCAAATCCTTCTAAAAAGTCCCCATGAACTTTTGGCTCACACGGCAGAACATGCACTGGAAGATATGGGTATTCGCCGCTTTTACTCCGGAGAGTTTAAGCTCGTTGTGTCTTTGGTTGACCTCAACTACAACGTAACTAAGAAAACTCTAAAACAGAAAGTCGATGTTGATATGAAGATCCGGCTTGAACTGAGTAAGGGTGGTAAGAGTTACACTGGTACTTATGCCACCGACAAAAACCAGACTTTCCTGAAAACGCCTTCTGAACAGGATAATGAAAAATTGATTACCGATGTGGTTTCCCAGACCATGAACCGGGCATTTAACGATCCGCAATTACTCGATTTTATCCAGTTCAATTAAGCGGTAAAAATAGTTTAAAAAAAGGCCGGAAATCCGGCCTTTTTAATTACCTAAAATTCTACCAACCCACTGTATAGGAAAGCAGACGGCTGATCTGGCTCAGTGGTCGCCCGGATTCCTGATGCCATTGATTAAATGCATCCTGAACCTTTTGTAAGTCGCGTTTAGCCGTTGGTTTTTTCTCGATAATACCCTGCGCTTTCAACGCCGCTACAACATCGTCTGTAAGAATAAACGTATCTTTCCCGATCATTCTGAGGAAGTAAGGCCCGGAATTTCCGCCAAGCTGGTTGCCTTGTTTTTTCAACAGATCCCATAAACCGATGATGTTGTCTCCTGGCCAGTCAGCAATAAAGTTTGCAAAACTGCCATGTTCTCGGGCTTTGTCGTGCACCAGCATCGCATTAATGCGTGTGGATTTTATTTTGCCCCAGTGCCTGATGAGCTTATCGTTCTGCATCAGATTTTCCAGCTGTTCATCATTCATAAGGCTGATCTTTTCAGGATCAAACCCAAAGAAGGCTTTCTCGAATTCAGGCCACTTAGAATCCACCAGCGAATGTTTTAATCCAGCCCGAAATACCCTTCTGACCATATCACTTAAGATCCGGTCATCCGGTGTTTGCTTCATTTCTTCCGTTGTTTTAGGAACAGGAAGCAGCGACTCTATATTCTCACCGCTTTTATGTTCCTGAACATGTTCATAAATCCATTTGAACGATTTCATCAGCTGTCGCCTTTATCAAAGTCTAAAGAAGCTGAATTAACGCAATAACGCAGACCTGTTGGTTTTGGCCCATCGGGGAAAACATGTCCAAGATGGGAATCACAATTAGAGCAGGTAATCTCCGTGCGAATCATGCCGTGAGAGATATCACGGTGTTCGTCAATCACGCCATCAGCAGCTGCACTCCAAAAACTTGGCCAGCCACTGCCCGAATCATATTTCTGGTCTGATAAAAACAGAGGTTCGCCACAACAAATACAACGATATATGCCCTTATCATGGTTGTTGTAGTATTCGCCGGTAAAGGCCCTTTCCGTGCCCTTTTCTCGACAGATGCGATATTGTTCTGGGTCTAACTGCTGGCGCCATTCCTGCTCAGTTTTTTGTAGCTTTTCTTTCTTCTCACTCATGCCTCACCCCGAAACCGCAAAATTCTGTAACTACTAGGTTTAACACCCTAAAAGGCGTATGATTAGCCTCCATTTTCAGAGGTTTATCCTAGCTATAAATTCTCTTTGCTTTAAGACCGTATTTGTCATGAATAATTCCAGACAGATACATGTAGGACATAAACATGCCAGTTATCCGAAAATCAAACAAGCTGATCAATGTTTGCTATGACATTCGCGGACCGGTTCTTCAGGAAGCAAAACGCCTTGAAGAAGAAGGCCAACGAATCATCAAACTAAACATTGGTAATCCAGCACCTTGGGGTTTGAACGCTCCGGAAGAGATCGTTCAGGATGTCATCTACAACCTGCCCGCGTCGCAGGGCTATTGTGATTCCAAAGGTTTGTTTTCGGCCCGTAAGGCTGTCATGCAGGAGTGTCAGAAACGCGGGATCGAAGATGTAGGTATTGAAGATATCTACATTGGTAACGGTGTTTCAGAACTCATCGTGATGGCAACTCAGGGTTTGCTAAATGATACGGATGAGATGTTGATCCCAGCTCCGGATTATCCTTTATGGACGGCAGCTGTGAGCCTCAGTGGCGGCAACCCTATCCACTATCGTTGCGACGAGGAAAAGGGCTGGGCTCCGGACATCGAAGATATCCGCAGTAAAATTACTGAACGTACTAAGGGTATTGTGGTTATCAACCCGAATAACCCGACTGGCGCAGTCTACCCTAAAGAGGTTCTTAAACAGATCGTTGACCTGGCTCGCGAACATAACCTGATTATTTTTGCGGATGAGATCTACGATAAGATTCTCTATGACGAAGCAGAACATATTCCTCTGGCTTCATTGGCTGATGACGTCTTGTGCATCACATTTAATGGTTTGTCCAAGACTTACCGTGCAGCAGGTTTCCGTTCTGGCTGGATGATTGTCAGCGGACCAAAACATAATGCCCGTGATTACATTGAAGGCCTGGAGATGCTCTCCAGCATGCGTTTGTGCTCAAACGTTCCAACCCAGCATGCAATCCAGACTGCACTCGGTGGATATCAGAGCATTAATGAGCTTATTGTTCCGGGTGGACGCTTATATGAACAGAGAAATCTGGCCTGGGAGCTGTTAAATGAAATTCCAGGCGTCAGCTGTGTTAAACCTGAAGGGGCTATGTACCTGTTTCCAAAGCTTGATCCAGAAGTTTATCCAATCAAGAACGATGAGAAGATGGCTCTGGACTTGCTGATGCAACAGAAAGTTCTGATCGTTCAGGGCAGCGGCTTTAACCTGCCGGATACACAGCATTTCCGTATGGTGTTTTTACCGCGTGAGGATGAGCTCCGCGAAGCAGTAGACCGCATAGGTAAGTTCCTGAAAACTTACCAACAATAAACATTCTAAAGGCCGCATTCACGCGGCCTTTTTTAAAGACATTGTCATCTACTTACCTTATTATTTTATACATTAGTATAAAGCGTTAAAGCGGATGGTAAGAAAAACATGTTCATAAAAGTAAGAAAAAACTGCGGTATTTATATGGAACACAATGGGCTTGAACAAAGCCACTTAGTTCCGGTTACCTCTAATTTCCTGATCAACCTTAACCACGTGGCAGAAGTATCTTTCTACACGATTAAGGAGAATAAAGTTCGTTACGATCTGGAGCACCATGAGGTAAATATCCCCCCTCATACCCGAGTAATACACCTGCAGATGAGCTACCTGTTTGGCTCTTACAAAGAAACCGTAGGTGGCAGAACAACACGACTGGTTGACCGCAGTTACTACAAACTCTACTTCATGCCTGAAGAGATGGGTCAATACGAAAATATCCGCAGTCAGATTGAAGGCCTGGTTATTAATCAGGATTAATCTGACACACATTCAGAAAAAGCGGCCTTATGCCGCTTTTTTAGTTCTTAATACAAAAACGACTTGCATAAACGTCCGGATATCTCTAAATCTCTATAAGAATAATAAAAAGCTTCTTTGATTTAATAGAAGCATGCCACCGGGTGCCATCTCTAAGGAGAGTCTATGGAGATTCGTGATCTTCTAACGAAAACGAACAAACTTCCCAATGTTCCTGAAGTTGTACGCCAGCTGATTCAGCAACTGAATAACCCTGCAGCCGATTACGGTGAAATCGCTGAAAAGGTTGCTCAGGACCAAACCCTGTCTTTAAAAATTCTACGCTTAGTTAACTCCGCGCATTTTGGTTTAAAGCGCAAAGTATCCTCTATTGATCAAGCGGTTGTAATGCTGGGCATGGTCCGCTTGAAAACCATGGTTATCGCTTCGGGTATCGCAGGTTCTGTTAAGGATGTTGAAGGTCTGGATTTGAAAAAGTTCTGGGGGGAATCCTTCAGAGTGGCTGCCTTGGCAAAATGGTGTGCAGAACATGATACGGATGTTGACCCGGATATCGCATTTACGGCCGGCCTGATTCATAACATCGGTCTCTTGTTGCTGCATCTCGCTCAACCTGAACACGCTCTGGCAATTCAGAGCATAATTAATGATCGCGGATGCAACCGTAGCGAAGCGGAAATAGAGCAACTAGGTTTTACCTCTCCGGAAGCCGGGCAGGCATTATTGGATATGTGGCACTTCCCTGCCGAGCTGGGTATAGCTGCTCTTCAGCATAAAGATCCATGCTCATTTGATGAACCTACAGCTTTGGCAGCTGTACTTAAACTGGCATGTGTGGTGAATACAGCCATTCGAAATGAGGATGATCTGGAAACACTGCAAGCTAATTTCCCTGCTGATGTAGCAACTTTAGCAGGTGTATCTGCGGATATTGTTGATGCTTTGGAAGAAGCCTTATCACTGGAATCAGGCCTTGATGGGCTGATTGACTAATAAAACAAAGCCATAAAAAACGGCAGCTTTTAGCTGCCGTTTTTATTGACCCTATGAGTTAAGCACTCGCTTCACAAGACACGGCTTTAATGCAAGAGATGATGTCTTCAACATCATCTAATGCTCGGTGTTTTCTGGATTGTGCCTTAGCCAGGAAGCCAAACTGGATTCGCTGTTCAGAACTCAAAATCCTATCCAGGCCGGCCATCTCAAACATCGGCTTTATACCCGTTGCTTCAAATAAACGAGTTAACCAGAACAGATCGAATTCAACAGCATCACTGATCAGGATTTTGTCTTTAAGTTTTTCATTCAGACGTTTGCAGGCACTGATAATATCCAGGCCTTGTTTATTGAGCTCTTCACGCTCTATGCCATGCATCTCTTCGGCATATTCATCCCAATAGAGCCAACCTTCAGCTGTATCAGGATCAATTAGAAAGCTATCCTGCTCTCCTGTTAAATCATTCTTCCATGCTACTTCAATTGGGTAGGATTGAGCACCCAATCCACTTGCTTCTAAATCAATGCAAATCAGCTCCACTCACTGCTCCCTTACATACAGTAATACTTTGAGTCCCTTTTCTGTTTCCTCTTCCGGGAAATCTTCAGGATTCTCTAAACGCTTTTCAAACCGGAATCCGGGACACTCTTCAAGCATCAGGTCCCGCAAAAATTCCGTACCATTCTTAGGGTCATTATGACAGGCTAAAACCCTGCCTCCTACTGGCGTTAAGTCTGATAGTCTGCGCAGCACTTTTTTATAGTCCTGCTCCGCTACAAAACTACCGGGCTGGAAGCTTGGCGGATCAATAACGATCAGATCGTATGGCCCTTTTTGTTTTACTCTTTTCCAAGACCTGAATAGATCATAGGCTAAAAATGTCACTTTTTCCGCGGGCAAGCCATTCAGGCGATGATTTTCCTTACCTGTATTGATCGCACCCCGCGACATATCAACGTTGACCACATGATCAGCGCCACCGGCAATGGCCGCTACAGAGAATGCGCAGGTGTAGGAAAACAGGTTAAGTACTTTTTTACCTGCTGCGTTATGCATGACCCAGCGGCGCCCTTCACGCATATCCAGAAACAACCCACTATTCTGGTTACGCTGCGGTTTGA
>JASBRM010000332.1 GCA_030149405.1 Neptuniibacter sp.
GAGAGGATTCGAACCTCCGACCCTCGCCACCCCATGACGATGCGCTACCAGGCTGCGCTACACACCGATATAAGTAAAGCTGTTTGAGGTGCTGTATATTATCTTAACCTATTGATGTTTTGAAGCTTTTGGAGGAGCACAACAAACTTAACTGCGTTTTAGTTGTTCTAGAATATCTTCCAGTTCAGTAATCGTTTGACGCAACAGTTGTTTGTATTGACTCTGATCACCTTCATGGTTTTCACCAGAAAGGTATTGCTTGGCACCACTCAAGGTGTAGCCCTGATCATGCAGCAGATTTTTTATCTGCCTGATTAGAATTACATCCTGACGTTGATAATAACGGCGGTTGTTACGTTTGACCGGTGAAATCTGCGTAAACTCTTTTTCCCAATAGCGCAAAACATGCGTTTTAAGATCACAGAGTTTGGCAACTTCGCCAATGGTGAAATAGCGTTTCCCCGGGATGGGGTTCGAGTCGCTACTCTTCTCCGTCTCCAGCATAGGTCTCGACTCGATCCTTCAGCTTTTGACCAGGGCGGAAGGTAACAACACGGCGTGCTGAAATAGGTACTTCTTCCCCGGTTTTTGGATTCCGGCCCGGCCTCTGCCTTTTATCTCGGAGGTCAAAATTACCGAAGCCGGACAGTTTTACCTGCTCGTTACTTGCTAGACAGGCTCGAATCTCCTCAAAAAACGATTCAACCATATCTTTGGCTTCACGCTTATTCAAACCCAGTTCTTCGTTAAGGCGTTCCGCCATTTCTGCTTTAGTTAACGAGCCCATGATAACTCACCTTTGCTGATTACTCTCGCAATGAGGCACTAAACTCAGTGGCCAGTGCAGAAATAACCGCATCCGTAGCGGTGTTTATTTCTTCATCATTAAGAGTGCGCGAAGGATGCTGCCACGTCAAGCCCAGAGCCAGACTTTTTCTACCTTTTTCAATGCCTTGGCCCTGATATACGTCGAACAGAGTGACATTTTTGACGAATTCACCCGCCTGCTTCTCTGCAACCTGACGGATAGAATCAAACGCTACCTGCTCATCTACAATTAATGCTAGGTCTCTTCGGGACTCAGGGAACTTGGAGATTTCAGTGTATTTAGACACTTTGCCCTGACACAAAGCAGCCTGATTTATCTCAAACAGATAAATCGCTCCATTCAAGCCCAGGTCTTTAACCAGATTCGGATGCAGAGCACCAATGTAACCTATTGTCTCGCCATTGAATTTAATCGCTGCACTCTGCCCTGGATGCAAAGCCACATGACGATCAGCTTCAAAACTAAACTGCTCTGCAGCACCACCTAATGCTAATAGCTGCTCCAGATCACCTTTGATATCGAAGAAATCAACCTGATCCTTACCAGCATTCCAGCCTTCAGGATCACGACCACCCGCGATAAGACCTGCGATAACATTTTCCTGAACAATCTCACCGCCTTCTGTAGGCAGGAAGCGTTGACCAGATTCAAACATGCGCACACGGTTCTGCTGACGGTTCTGATTGTATTGCAGCGCTTTAACCAGCCCTGGCCAGATAGATGTACGCATAATCGCCATCTCAGCTGAGATTGGGTTTGCGAGCGCAATACCTTCATATTTGTCGTCAAACTGTTTCTGCAGGCC
>JASBRM010000334.1 GCA_030149405.1 Neptuniibacter sp.
AGAAAATTGTTGGTAATGTATTGTTTCTGCTTTTACCCCACGTAGTTCTTTTGGTTATCGGCTTCTACCATTTTGAAAAATTAGAAGCTTATCTAAACAACATCAGTTCAGGTGCAATATCTGTTGATGTACTGAGAGAACACCTTTCAACACTATGGACCTACGGATTGATCACAGTAGCTTTTGCTTTGATCACAGGTATAGGGACTATCTTTTTCATGCGGATGTTGTTTCTTCGCCCGATTAATGAAATTACCAATGTCCTAAAAGCAATCAAAGATAATGATGGCGATATTTCTGCAACATTGCCGGAATATACTCACGATGAAATTTCAGAAATGGCTGAAAGCTACAATGGATTCTCTACGAGCCTGAAGTCTATGATTGCTGAAAGCCGCAGAAGAAGTGTTAATGTTGCATTATGTTCGACCCGTCTTCAGAAAATTTTAAGTGAAGCACAAGGATCTGCTACAAAACAGGAAGAGCAGGCACAGAAAGTTTTCCAGTCCAGCCAGGAAGCGACCCAGGCAATCGATAATATTGCTGAAAGCACCCTACAGATCTCTGAGAACAATTCCAAAAATTTAGATGAAATACGTACTTCCAGTTCTGAATTAGGTCGTGTTCAACAACAGGTTGGAGCGATTCGTGAGCAGGTTACTGATTTCCAAGGCACAGTTCATCAGTTGGAAAACAACTCCAAAAATATCACTGATATTTTGGGCATGGTGAAAGACTTTTCAGATCAGACAAACCTATTGGCACTTAACGCTTCAATCGAAGCTGCCAGGGCAGGGGAAGCGGGTCGAGGGTTCTCGGTCGTTGCTGATGAGGTACGAAACCTTTCACAGAAAGTAAGTACGGCTACCAGTGAAATTGACGAAAACATCAGTCAGATGTCTTCCTTGGTAGAAAGAACAGGCACCAGTGCCGTTACGATTCTGGATTATGTAGGTTCAACCGAAGAGTTCATTGGTAGCACAAACCAGCAGTTTGATGGCCTTGTTCATGACTTTGAAGAGCTTAATAGTCAGTTAAGTAGTATCAGTGCAGCGATAGATGAACTTGCATATACAAACCGTGAGTCCCACAACCACGTAACTGAGATAACGAATATCTCAACTTCTATGCATGGTGAAATTGAGGAGTCACAGCGTTATTCAGAACAACTTGAGCACTCTACTGAAGAGACGCAGGAGCTTCTGTCTCGCTTTATCATCGGCTATGGTGCCTTTGAAGGTATGATTCAGACAGGTCGGGGTTGGGCTCAACAGGTTCAGTCTGCTCTGGAAGAACTCTCGCAAAGAGGGTGTAATCTTTTCGATCAGAACTACATCAGAACCAATGAAGGTCAGCGGCCTGAGAAATACGATACAAGTTATGCGGATCAATATGAGGGTATGATGCGCCCATTGTTCGATAGCTTTATTGCTGAGCGGCCAGAATTTATCTATGCGATTGCTGTTGACCGAAATGGCTATGCGGCAGCCCACCATACAAAAGTATCTGAGCGTATTACCGGTAACTTTGATATCGATAACGCTAAGAGCCGTAACCGTAGGATATTCGCGGGCAACCGTGCTGAGGTACGTCGAGCGAGTTCAACTGCACCCTTCCTTCTACAGACATATATCAGGGATACGGGTGAGATTCTTAACGACCTCTCGATTCCTCTCTAAATTAATGGGCAGCATTGGGGTGGATTAATTATGGGATTCAATCCACAAAGTTTGCTGGATGATAAGAAATAATTTAAAAACGCGGCCTAGGCCGCGTTTTTTTTGATCATTATAGTGTTTTAAAGATCGGCATCAGTGACCAACTGCTCAATGAGTTGTTTCACCATGTCGTAAGAAAGAGGTTTATTACAGATCGCAGAAACCCCTGCACTTTGCACTGCCGCAAGGCGGCTCTCATTTTGTTCACTGGTTACCATTAGAATTGGTACCGTTGGTTGCTCACTATGATTACGAATATGCTCTGTAAGCTCCTGGCCATCTACATTAGGCATGTTGTAGTCTGTGATGATCAGATCAAAGCGGTGACCCTCTTCAATCAACTGAAGCGCTTCTGAGCCGTCTTTAGCTGTCTCAATGCTATTGATCGATAAGGATTCAAGCATTTGGGATATGTACTTACGGGACATTG
The DNA here is from genome assembly GCA_030149405.1 of Neptuniibacter sp. Lineage (GTDB taxonomy): Bacteria > Pseudomonadota > Gammaproteobacteria > Pseudomonadales > Balneatricaceae > Neptuniibacter. The sequence goes on from JASBRM010000334.1 coordinate 2,149, forward strand.
AACTGTCATCTACAACCAGGACAGTTAATGCATCATATTCTTCATTATCGGAGTCAGTTTCAGTATCACTTATGTAATGCAGAGTACTGCGTAAAGCGGTTGCCATCTCTTCGCGACTGAAAGGTTTTGGTAAGATCGCTATCGCGCCAGCCTGGCGAATTGGTTCCAGATAGCGGTAGTGGGTTTCAGACGAGATTAACAAGAATGTTACCTGCTCCAGGGTTGCCAGTCCGCGCATTTGAGTAACCAGATCTGTACCTGTCATATCGGGTAAATGCATCGAAGATAGAACGATATCAGGAGGTGAAGCCAGCATATGTTCCAGGGCGGGTTTAGCTTCAGAAAACTCTTCAATTTGTTCAATACCAAAGCTATTTAGATGCCCGATAATGATATGACGTTGAACTTTTGAAGGCTCGATAACTGTGACGTATAAGCTGTTTAATTCCATATCCTACTACCCAACGCACTGAAAATGTTAATGAACTGCTTGTTCAGTGATAAATACAGATTAGTTAAATAATGACAGAGAAAATATCAGCATTAAAGGGGGGAATACTAATATTAACCTTTTGATCTGAATAAATTTTTATTAAAACTTCGTGAATTTGTTCTTAACTTGTCTGAGTACACTCATATTAGTACACATCTTGTAAGTATAAATTGGTTTAAGTTCTTGGATCGGTTGGTTCATTAAAAACAGAGACTACTAATATTAGTGTTTGATCTGCATCAGTAAATCTTTCGGTTTAAATACCCATCAAACTGCAAGGGGCGTAGCATAAATCTTGAAGCACCACTAACCCTAGGTGTGTCATTAAGTTACGGAGATATAGGTGGTTCTCATGTGTCCAAACGGTAATGCAGATCTTACTCGGAGTTTGATCATTAACTCTGCGATTCAGATCATCAGCCAGGGCGGATTAAGTGCGCTGACAGCAGGAAAGCTGATTGAGCAGGCTGGCATTAGTAAAGGCGGTTTGTATCATCACTTCAGGACCATGCAAGAAGTCGAAGTGGAGGTGCTTGAGCGCCTTCTACAAAACCTGACCATGGAAGTGAATGGTTATCCAGACCCGAAAACTCAAGAAGAGTTTTTAGAGTCTGTTGAAAAAATGATGTTTGATTACCTGCTGAAGAATGCTGAGAATGCTAAAGCGCTGTTTGCCTTTATGTCAGAGGCGGCAAACAACCCAAAAGTCAAAGTGTTACTACGTACTTTGTCAGATGATTTGGTACTAAATTGGCAGCGTCAGCTCTCTATTTTAAGTCCGGCAGTTTCTACTGCGAGCTTAAATAATACAGCCCAGATCATATCAACAATCCATATAGGGTTGATGACAAGGTTCTTCATCACGGAAGACCAGACCAGTCTTAAACACTACTGGCGTGGTTGTAGAGGCTTGCTGGAAAGTTTGTTGGGTATATCCGAGAGCACGCGGTATGAGCAAACATCTGACAAGGCTTTGCTAGGATTGGCTGTTTCAAATATTAACTGACGAGATCGCCGACTGAGTTTAACCGATGCTTTTACTGCTCTCGGTTAATAGGTCGGCAAATTCTGATGCATTTTCGAGAGCATGAAGCTCAACTTTTTCCGAGTTATCTTTAAGATAAAGCGTAACTACAGGTAGATAATTCTGTTTGTGTTGCGTGATTTCCTTTAATTCGCGGAAGGTGATTCGTTTTTCCAGATCACTCTCAGGCTTTTTAACCAAGAGGGATTTAGGGGCTATTGTTACACTTAAGTGCTTAAATTCTTCATATACACTGGCGAATTGACTTTTATACCAGCTCACCAAAATTAGACCTGCTCCCAGCGGTGCCAGTAGATAGATTTTGGATAGGTCCATCATCATGAGCATCAATGCTGCACCCACAAATCCCATCTGGAGGTTTGTGAACATGCTAATCTTTTTTTCAATCAGTGCCTTATCAAGGCGAAATTCTGTTTTATCCACGCTTCTCTCCTAAAACAGGTAAGAGTCTCACCTGAATAAAAATGCTTTGCAATATTACATTTGGCTTGTTCGTATATGAGCGATGACTTATATTCTGTTATATCTATATTCTAATCAGCTATAGGCCATAAGATGGAATCTAAGAATTATAAAAAGATAGTAGGAAGCCT
>JASBRM010000336.1 GCA_030149405.1 Neptuniibacter sp.
TTGATTCGAAGAAAGTTTGGTCAGTCCAGCCCTGCGATTGAACATGCCGGAGTGAAACTTAATCAGGACAGTCAATGTGCTTTGGATTCAGCTGGTGGAGAACATGAACTGACCGGAGTTGAATTTAAACTGCTCAGGTATTTGATGCTTAATCCAGGGAAAGTTATGTCTAAAACCCAGCTGAGTGAGCATGTTTACGAGGAAGAGCAGTTGCGTGATAGCAATGTGATCGAAGTCTACATTAATCGGTTGCGCCAACGTTTTGGGAAAGAGTTTATCGAGACCCTTAGAGGTCAGGGCTACAGGCTCAAGGGTTAGGTTATGGGAAATCAGGCAACAGAGAGCAGAAGCTTTTCACTGGAAAAACGGATCCGCTATCGGCTGGTCCTTGCAATGCTGCCTCTGCTCCTGGTGTTGATGTTCATTATCCACAAGAGCATTCATTTGCTTATCGATGAAATTGTGGTGGAGCGTTTACAGCATGATGCCTTAAGCCTGATTTCCGCTGTAACCGAAGTCGATGATGGCTGGAAGGTTGGCGTAGAAGCCCTGCCAGCGGTGTATCAACGCGTCAGATCAGGACATTACTTTATTCTGCAATGGAATGGAGGAGAGATACGTTCCCGTTCTTTGTGGGATAAAAAAGTGGATCCAAGCGATTTTGTCCAGGGAGACACAGAAGACTATCTCTATTTCTGGATTGACGAGGAATTTTGGGTTGTTCATCAACAGCCTTTTGTCAAAAAAGGTGAGGTATTCAACTTGTGGGTGGCGGAAGACATCTCCGAGATTGATCAGAAGCAGAAAGTTTACGAGTACTTTCTGGCAGCCATTTTGGTGTTATTCACATTCATATTTATTTTTTGGCAAAGATCGGTCCTGAATAAAGGCTTCGCGTTGCTAGAGCCGATCCAGAGAGCCCTGAAAGAAAATCAAACATCAGGTCAGCCCGAATTTCCTGAGAGGATTCCACAAGAAATCAAGGCACTGGTGGATTCGATTAATTTGCTGGTGGACCGTTCCGCCCAACAGGTTGCTCGTTCACGAATGTCCGTTGGCAATCTCGCTCATGAGTTGAAACGTCCTTTACAGGAATTACAGATTATTGCATCGGAACTGAAAGACCCTGAGTCGCAACAGACTCTTAAACAGGTGATCAGAAAGTTACAAGAACGTATTGATGCTGAGCTCAAGCGGGCACGGATATCAGGCAATCCAATGCCCGGCAATCTATTTAAGATTGATGAAGAAATACCTGTCTTGCAGGGCCTGTTGAATCGTATTTATGCAAAAGATATTGCTTTCAAATTGAATTCTAACATTGAGCTGCTGCCATTTGATCGTGATGACACCTTGGAGCTGTTAGGCAATCTTCTGGATAACGCCTGGAAGTATGCCTCCTCCACAGTGCATTTAAATATCAGCGGAGAAGGGCAGGGGTTTGCAATTCGTATTGAAGATGATGGCCCAGGTGTTGCCGCTGAGTGCTTCACTGAAATCAATCAGAGAGGCACTCGCATTGATGAACACAGTACCCGGCCTGGAGATGGTTTGGGGTTATCAATCTGTCAAGCCATTGTTGAAAGTTATAACGGAAAAATCAGCTTCAGCCGCAGTGAACTCGGAGGTTTACGAGTCGATGTTGCTATTCAGAATAATATTGTTAATTAGCCAAGAGGACCGCAAAAATGATCAGGCTATGTACTACATGCTTACTTTTATTACTGGCTATGCCCGCACAAGCGAGTACTGAAATCGGTTCTGTTGCGATTTACTCGGATGGCAGTGTCGAGAAGTTGCTCGAAAAGAATTCAGAATGGTCTGTATGGCAGGATCAGAGAAAGCGTCTTTATAAAAAAGCCAACTACCCTCATTTCCCAATATTGCATTACCAGAAGTTCCCTGATCCCAGCGAGGGGTATCGACAGGAACTTGTATTTGGCTCACCGCTAAAAATACAAACTTTTGGTGGAGAGACCACAGCCAGTTATGAACTTCTGAAAACCAGTAAGAGCTCCAGTGGTAAAAAGTATTGGCAGTGTTCATATGCAGGAAAAGGTAAATACAAACTTGGATCTAAAAAATATAAAACCCAAAACTATGACTGCACGCGAATCATCCTTAAGAAAGGCTTTTATCCTCAACAAAAAGAACAGCTCCTGCTGAAGTATTCTCCTACTTTGCAGGTTGTAGTTGATCGAAAACGTATTGATTCGAAGGGTAATAAGAAGCGGGTCAAACTGATTAAGATCCTGAAACCTGAAAAAGCAACGGCTAAACGTATTGCACGTGCTGTTTACAAAATCAGAAACGAAAAGTGAGGTGACATATGTCTCGTATTCAGTCTGCAAAAAGAAGTTATGTCACCCGCAACGTCAATCTACAAGATGCTGATACTGTATCAACTCAATTGCCAGAAGAGGGGGATCTGGTGCTTGCCAGAGTAGACCGCATCCGGCAACACGGCCGCTTAGAAAATACGGAAGGAAGAAGGGTTCACTTGTTTAAAGGTGATGAGATGATATTAGTTGTCGGTAACCGCTATGCCACGGACCAGTTTCACGCCACCACTCCAACCGAACTTGGCAGTTGTCACTTAGTTGCTGCCGGAGGTATAGCGGCTAATGTGGTCGGTAAAAGTGCTCAGGTTAAACCGGCTACTGAGATTACCCTGATTGGCACTCTAATCGATAAAAGCGGCAACAAGCTGAATCTGAAAAGATACAAAAAAGTACAGCCCTCTTATTTACACCCAAATGCGGATTCTATACCGGTTCTGATGGTACTAGGCAGTGATATGAATAGCGGTAAAACCTCTATGGCGTGCTCTGCGATTCATGGCCTGAACCGAGCAGGATATAAGGTAGCGGGTTCAAAACTTACTGGTACTGGTGCGGGCCCGGACTATTGGAAGATGCTTGATGCTGGTGCTTATCGTGTCAGGGATTTTGTAGATGCAGGGCACCCAAGCACCGTTGGACTCTCAGCAAATAAGTTAATTGATCTACTAAGAATTATTAAGTCCGATGCAAAACAGAACGGTGCTGATGTTCTGGTTGTTGAAGTCGCTGATGGTGTATTACAGCCAGACAATCAGAAGTTCTTATCTGATACGCGGCTGCTGAAAGAAATCTCAGGTTCTCTGGTCGCTGCTGATAGCGCTACGGCAGCAGTATATTGTTGTGAGCGTTTAATTCAGCAAGGCATACCGGTTTACGGTTTAGGTGGCTTGTTCACCCGTTCAGAATTGACTTCGGAAGAAGTGAATCTTCAGCTTGGTTTGCCAGTCTACAAACTAGATGATTTACAGAAAGAAAATACCGCAAACTATCTGATGAACCTTCTTTCCCGGGAGCAGGCAAATGGTCTCCGCCGCGCTTTCTAACAAACGTTGGTTACTGTTTGTGGTTCTGGCTTTTGTCGGGCTGGTGCAGTCTCTCTGTTTTCTGGGATTGGTTTATGCAGCTAAAGATTTCGTTGAAACCGGGACTTATCAACTGAAAACTCTGCATGGCCTTGTGGTGGTAGGCGCAATACTTTTATTGGCGCTAGGGCGATTTCTGGAACGCTATTTTGCTGAGCAGTTTGCACAGAATTATGTCATGCAGCTGAGAAAACAGATCTTCGAATTTTCGCTGAATCTACCGCCTTCGGATCGGGATCTGCTGAATGGCGGGGCTACCCTGCTGCGCTTAACTAATGATATGAGTGCAATCCGGAACTGGTTGGTACAGGGCCTCGCCCCTCTTACCGTGTTAAGCGTTTGGATGTTGATTGCAGTTGCCGGGTTAGTACAGATTCACTGGACACTAGGGGTATTGCTGGTTCCCTGTTTGTTGCTGACCGCTCTGGGAAATTATCTGATTGGCACTTATCTCTATCAAACATCTGAGCGGGCACGTAAAACCAGGGGGAACCTGATAAGGACAACTTCTGAAAAACTCAGGCAATTTTATTTGATCAAAGTATTCAATCAGAAAAGCAAAGAAAAGCGCCTGTTCCATAAAAGATCCAGAAGGTTACTCAAGCATCAAATCGCTAAAGCAAAGATGTCTGCGTTTCTACGAGGGTTTAATGAGGCAGCCCTGTTGGGAACCATCTTTGTGCTCTTTGTTTACGCTTTACAGCTTGAAGCTCAGGGGATCGTTTCTGTGCAATCAATAGCCGTACTTCTGACGGCTGGCTTGTACCTGTTATCACAGATGCGTCGTCTCAGCAGGCTTTATGAACTATGGACACTGAAGAACGTAGCAGCAGATAAGCTTGCCGGGTTTCTGAAGCGTACCCCAGAGGATAATGAAGGGCGCAAAACCCTGCCCAACAGGCCATTTAAAATCAAACTTCGTAAAGTTGCTTTGAAACACAGGCTTTCGCCTATTACTGAGGAACTCGAGCAGTCCTCACGGGTAGCACTTATCGGAGGCCAGGGGGCAGGTAAGAGCTCTTTGCTGATGGCTTTAGCCGGGCTACTGCCTATTGATAAGGGCAAGATCGTTTTTAATGGTAGGGACAGTGCTAATTTCCATCCTTCGCTCTGGGGTAAAACGGTGGCGCTGATCAGCCCACAAATTCCTCTGTTGCGTGGCAGCCTGCGATTTAATCTGTTTTATGGTGCCCGCAAACAACAACAGGGGTTCACTGAGCAGGTATTAGAACTTACAAAGATCAGCCCCGAAGATCTGGATCAGATCTCTATTATGGAGTCTGGGCACAACCTGCCTGATGGTTTCCTCTTTAGGTTTAAGTTGGCTAGAGCATTGTTGCGTAAACCCAAATTACTGCTGATTGATAATGAACCGGCCTTAAAGGATCCAGAGGTGATTGAAATACTGAAACAACTGTTTGCAGTGTTTGATGGCCCGATTGTGGTAGCAGCAGAAATTCCAGAACTTTCCTGTTTCTTAACTGCCCGCTGGAAACTGGATAGACAGATCCAAGAGGCCGAGAAGTCACAATCAGGTTTTCAGAATGTGGTTCCATTTAAGGCACCTCTAGTTAAAGGAGAAGGTTAATGTTGCCTTTACCAGGAACTGAGAAAAGAGTGATTTTCCCTGCCGCCAACGCAATGCCAGTATGGATTTATCATCCTGAAAAGGTCGTTACTCCAGCCCGTTTGATCGTTGCAGTCCATGGGATCTCTCGTGAATATGAACAGCAGCTTGTGGCATATAAACGATTGGCAGATAAATTGGGGTGCTGGCTGGTGGTGCCTGAATTTAGCCGGAATGGCTTTCCCAGATATCAACAGCTGGCAAAAGATGCCAGCAGTCAAAGAGCCGATACTGAACTTAATACTGTGTTTGTGGCGCTTAAAGTGCAGTTACAACAACCGTTTCTGAAAATGCATCTTTGCGGTTATTCAGGAGGCGCACAGTTCGCTCATCGTTATGCATTGCTCTATCCACAGAATATAGAATCACTCGTACTCTGTAGTGCGGGTTGGTACACCTTCCCGGATCAACAAACTGAATTCCCTTATGGTTTGGCAAAGTGGCCTTCCTGGTTGGGTAAATTAAGACTCACAGAAATGCTTAGCTTGCCAACTCTAGTTATGGTGGGAGAAGAGGATCTTAAAAGGGATAAAAGCCTAAGGAAATCGAAACCTTTAGATGCTCAACAAGGAAAAAACCGTGTAGAGAGAGCAGGTAGTTGGGTCACAGCAATGAACAAACAGCGACAAAAACTGACAGGTGAAAATGTTCGCTTTAGCCTCCTGTCAGATGTTGGGCACGATTTTAAAGCGAGCGCTGAAGCCGGTGAAATGATGACTCAAATTGAAGCATTCTGGAATGAAATTGGGAGAGAAAAAGTATGTGTGGCTTAAAAGTTTTTGGAGCTCTTGTTTTAGCCGGAGTGTTATCAGGTTGTCAGGTAAAACCTGAAAGTGCAGACCCCGTTCAGTTGTCTAAACAAGAGGTCACCTCCCTGTTTAAAGGTAAAACTGTAGAGTCTTTTAATCGTATCTCTGGTACTACCAGTTTTACCTATTATCACCCTGATGGTAGTGTTGAACAGGAGCGTTTCTGGGAGCGCCGAACGGGCTATTGGAAAGTGAATGATAAGTCTGAAATCTGTCTTGCAATGGAAGGCAAACCTTTCAGTTGCAGGCATATCTTTTTAGAAGGTACAAAGTACTACAAATACCGGGTAGGTGATCAGGGGCAACTGGAAAAAATTATTCGCTATCGCCAGTTCATCCAGGGCAAAGCAATTTGAATCAAGAAGGATATTTAGTTTTTTGCAATAGGTATAGAGATCTTTATTACCAAAAGCTGAAGCTTTTATTTCGAAACTATTTAGGAAAAATTAATTCATACTAATTAAGCAATTTTGAAAACAAAACGTTATCAAATTGTCACTAAGGCTGATTAGCCTCCATCGTTCAGCGTTGTTTAATAATTAAACAGTTCTATGAGATGAGGTGGTGGCAATGGCGCATGATAATGAAATTTCGAATAATTCAGGAAATAAACCTTTTGGAGCAGTCTTAGAAAAGGCTGTATCCCGTAGAAATATTATCCAGAAAGGTGGTTTGGCCGCGGCTATAGGCTTTGTATCGCCATCTCTTTTTGCGGGCAATAAATTTAGTGGTAATTACCTTAATTCTCAAGGGAAGGCTAATCACTCTGATTTGATCGGATTTAACCCGGTTAAGGTTATGGATGGTAATGGGCCTATGCCTGCTATCTCCAGTGATTATGAGTATAAGACTCTGATCCCATGGGGAACTCCAATAAATGCAAGTGTGAATGCGTATACTGGAGATCCAGCTACACGACCAACGGCCGCAGAACAGGCAAATATGATAGGCGTGGGACATGACGGTATGTGGTTTTTCCCAACTCATTCTAAAGGCCGTTTAAGCAATCATTTAGGTGTTTTATGTATCAATCATGAGTTTGGCCGTAACTCTCATGTTTTAGGAAAAAGTTACCCTGAAAGCCTGGAAGATGTGAAACTTTCTCAACATGCGCATGGTGTTTCTGTTGTTGCGATTGAAGAGAAAGAAGGTGACTGGGATGTAAAATTCAGTAATCTAAATCGTAGAATTCATGTTAACACTCCTGTTGAGTTCAGTGGACCAGTGACAAATTCTTCAGCAGGTCGTGAATTGCTGGACTTAAATAACCGTACAGAAGCACACGGAACAGTGAATAACTGCTCAAGTGGTTATACTCCCTGGGGTACCTATCTGACTTGTGAAGAAAACTTCAATGGTTACTTCGGCTCAACAGGAGTTTGGGAAGCAGATGAGTTCCAGCAGCGTTATGGTTTCTCTGAGAATGGCTTTGGCTATGGATGGCAGGAATTCGACTCCCGCTTTGATTTGTCTAGTAGCGAATTTAAGAATGAAGATAAGCGCTTTGGTTGGGTTGTAGAAATTGATCCAACAAAACCGAGAAGCAAACCTGTAAAACGTACCGCTCTGGGCCGTTTTAAACATGAAGGTGCCACTCTGACAGTGGGTAAAGGTGGTCGAGCGGTGGTCTACATGGGTGACGATCAGCGTTTCGATTATATTTATAAGTTTGTTTCTGCAGATAACTGGAAATCCATGGTTGCTCGTGATGTGAGCCCATTGGATGAAGGTAAGCTTTATGTTGCTAAGTTTAATGATGATGGTACAGGTGAATGGCTGGAGTTAACAATTGATAATCCAAATCTGGCAGCAAAGTTTGCGAATCAGGCAGAGGTTCTAACTTATGCCCGTGTAGCTGCTGATATTTTGGGTGCAACTCCTATGGATCGTCCTGAATGGACAACGGTCGACCCAGAAGGTTATGTGTATTGCACACTGACCAACAACAGTCAGCGTACTGAGGCTAATGCAGCAAACCCTCTAGCACCAAATAGTGATGGTCATATCATCCGCTGGATGGATAGCAAGCACTTTACAGGTACCAGCTTTAAGTGGGAAATTCTGTTGATTGCTCAGGACTACCATGGGACTGAAGATACATTTAGCGATCCAGATGGTATTTGGGCTGATCCGGATGGTCGCTTATTTATCCAGACGGACGGTGGTCAAAAAGACGGCTTAAACAACCAGATGCTGGTGGCGGACCCTAAAACGGGTGAGATACGTCGTCTGTTCACAGGGGTTACGAGTGATGAAATTACAGGTCTGACAGTCACTCCTGACCGTCGTACTATGTTCATCAATACTCAGCACCCTGGTAACGGTGATCCTTCGCGTACTAATTTCCCAGTAAGCCCGGACGGAACAACCATCCCTCGCGATTGTACAATTGTTATCCGTCGTAAAGATAATGGTGTAGTGGGTTCCTAACAGGTAACTGAAATAAGATACAAAGCCCCCGGTATCGTCCGGGGCTTTTTTGTTCTTAGGCATCTCTCTTATCCAACAGATAAATCGATAGCTTTGTCTTAGGTAGGGCTTAGATAAAAATATTATGGGTTTATCCAGCGTTGATGTTTACATATCTTCCAGTAAACATATCCACCGGATAAAGCTCGCGCCACAAACACGGACATTAAAGACAACCATAAGCCATGATTTCCGAGGCTCTGTGTAGCCCACCAGAGGGGCAGGAAGACCACAAACATAGTGAAGATCATGGTGTTTTGCATCGCTCTGAATTGCGTGGTTCCAACAAATATGCCGTCGAGTAGAAAACTCCAGACACCGATTAGTGGCAGGATTACTATCCAGACGAGATATTCTCTGGCGATCGTTCTGACCTGTTCAATATCGGTTAACAGATCGACGATTAAGCCTCCAAATAAGAAAAAAGTAAGTGTTAACAAACCCGCAGTGCCAAGAGACCAAAGGAGTGCGCTGGTAATCGACTGATAAAAGGCCTCCATCCTACGGGCTCCGATATGCTTGCCACTCAGGGCTTCTGTGGCATGGGCAAAACCATCCAGGCAGTTTGCGATCAGTATCAGGAAGTTAAGAAGTACCGCATTCGCTGAGAGGATATCGGTTCCTTGTTTTGCACCCTGAGCCGTGAAGAATGCCAGGCTGCCCAGTAACAATAATGTGCGTACGAACAAATAGCGGTTCACAACTATCAGATCGCGGTAGTCTTTAAGCCGATTCAGGCAGGCAGTTTCCAGCTCACCGGGCACCTTTCTTAGCTGTCTCCGGATCAGGTACAGGCCTAGCCCCAATGCAAAGTACTCAGAACAAACGGTGGCCGCCGCAACGCCATCAGCATGCATCCCTAATCCATACACTGCGATGATATCCAGGATCATGTTCATGATGTTGGTGACTAATAACAGTAACAGCGGAACGCGGGTATTCTGATTTCCGACAAACCAACCAAGGATGGCGTAATTACATAAAACTGCCGGAGCTCCCAGTATGCGTATTTCGCTGTATAGCTGTGCTTCTGCATCGACAATGGGCTCAGCGTCCATGAGCTGAAGGGCAATCTGGATAATGGGCTGTTGAAACAACAGTAAAAGGCTGCCAATCACAAACGCCAGAATCATGGACTGGGCTAGCAGTTGGCGGTTTAACTCGCCATTTTCATCGCCAAAAGCTTGCGCGGTCATACCGGTTGTTCCCATCCGCAGGAAACCAAACGACCAGTACACAATGGAAAAAATCATACTGCCTACGGCAACTGCGCCGAGGTGATAGCTTTCCGGGAGGTGTCCTATAACGGCGGTATCAACCAGACCCAGCATCGGGACCGTGATATTAGACAGCATCAATGGCCAGGCCAGAGACCAAACCTGTTGATGTTGATCCCTGCTAGGCCAGTACTTGCGAATGGAGCGAATCATGCCTGTTGTCTTGAAGGAATCGCATAAAGACAGATAAACAGGCACAAGGAAATTACCACAACAGACGGGCCTGTTGGGGTATCGAAGTGCCAGGATAATGCCAGACCGCCAACAACGGACAAGCTGCCGATAATGCCGGCACCGATTGCCATCTGCTCAGGTGTACGGGCTAACCGTCTGGCGGATGCTGCCGGGATAATCAGTAGTGAGGTAATCAGCAGTAAGCCAACAATTTTCATCGCTATGGCGATGACGACGGCGATCAACAGCATCAGGATAAGGCGGGTCAGAGGAACATTGACGCCTTCTACCTGAGCAAGTTCTTCATTGATTGTTATTGCCAGTAAAGGTTGCCAGAGCAGTTTTAGTAACAACAGAACCAGTGCTCCGCCCAAGTAAATCCAGAGGAGATCCTCGGTACCTATGGCCAGAAGGTCACCAAACAGATAAGCCATCAG
>JASBRM010000338.1 GCA_030149405.1 Neptuniibacter sp.
ATAGATCGATTACCTCTTCAGCAATTTTGGGGGTGAGTTCGCTAGGCTTGAACACTATGGTATTACCCGCCAACAGAGCCGGAACAATGTGTCCATTGGGTAGGTGCGCAGGAAAGTTATAGGGGCCAAACACCGCAACAACGCCATGGGGTTTATGGCGTAAAACAGATTTTACGCCAGCCAGATCACTACTGCTTTCACCGGTTCTTTCCTGAAACGCTTTGATCGAAATAGCGATTTTTGCCGTCATTGCAGTGACTTCAGTCTGGCTTTCCCAAAAGGGTTTTCCTGTCTCCTCTGAAATTGTCCTGGCGAGACTCTCATGGTTAGCTTTCAGTAGTTCCTCAAATTTGAGAATGTAGTTACAGCGTTCTTCAAATCCCAGTTTTTCCCATTCCGGAGCGGCCTGGCGGGCGGCGAATATGGCATGTTCTACTTGTAGATCCGTCGCAGTGCCGCGAGACCAGATCAACTCGTTAGTTGCTGGGTTGCTGGAGTAGAGCTCTGAACCATCGCCACTGATCCAGGAACCGTTTATAAAGAGAGAGTCAGGCATGATGGTTGTCCTTATGGTTATCCGGGCTGTTTCGAGACAGCCTTCTTTGTATGAGCCATTGGGTATCACTGGTGGCCAGTTTCATAAGTAAGAGAGCGCTTAATTTGGCCCGCTCGGTCAGACTTTTTACGTTGAGGTATTCGTCGTTTGAATGAATCTTCCCACCCTTAACCCCAAGCGTATCGATGTTAGGAATACCCGCGGAAGCGAGGTTATTACCATCACAGCAGCCTCCAGTGGCATGCCAACTGAGATAGGTGCCCAGCTCCATCCCACACTCCCGGGTTAGTTCAAACAGTTTAAGATTTTCAGGAGTAAGCACTTTAGGTTTGCGGCCAAACCCACCGTGAAGCTCAATATGTATCCCATCCCTTAAGTCGATCTCATCAAGAAGCGGTTGGATCTGTTCCATACACCAGACTTCATCTTCAGGGTGTTCTATACGGATATTGAAGTGCGCAACACATCTGTCAGGCACGGCATTGGTGGAAGTACCGCCGGAAATCGTGCCGGGGTTAAAGGTTACGCCCTCGCGTTTGCCGTTGAGGTTATCCAGAGCTGAGATGAAGTCACACATCGCACGAATAGCATTGCGGCCAAGATGATGCTCACGACCGGTATGTGCAGATCTGCCACGAACGAGAACGGCGAAATTGCCGCTGCCTTTTCGTGCTCCTGCTAGGTTGCCATCAGGTAACGACGGCTCGTAAATAAGGCCCAGATCTACTTCTTTGGCAAGTTCATTAATTAGTGGTGCCGAGCCGGGGGAACCGATCTCTTCATCAGGGTTAAACAGAATCTTCCAGCCAATTTGTTCTGACCAGGGAGAGCGCTCAAATGCCTGCAAGGCTTTTAGCATAACCATCAGCCCACCTTTAAGGTCGGTCACGCCCGGGCCATTGATGGTTTCTCTATCCAGCCAGGTAACTTTTTGGAAAGGATGGTCTTTGGCAAATACCGTATCCAGATGGCCACAGAGGAATACCTGTAAGGGGGCGTCAGTCCGTTTGCTTAAGGTAATGGCATTACCCAGAGCAATCTCCTCTATTTCACCTTGTTGGTTGAGGCGTTTGTATGGCGAAAGTTGGAGTAACTTGCGTTCGGCTTGCAAAGGTTCGAACAAATCTGAAATGAGTTCTCCAACCTGATTAACCCCATGACTGTTGAAAGAACCGGAATTAATCTCTGCCAGAGCAATCGTATTGCTCAGCATTTGATCATATTCACCATCAATCCAATCTAACCAAGGTTGAAATTCTGAAGGCATATAGGTGCGCCTCCATTTTGTTACTTCACTTTAAGTTTTGGTGATTTCTTAGGTTTTATCCAATTTCAGGTGCTTTTTGCTGAGTTTTAGGTGGGGGAGTGGAACATGTATACGGTTGTGCAATAAAAAGGCGCTCTATCCGAGCGCCTTGAATCATCGGAAGATTCTCAGAATCAGATAAAAATATTGCCACTTTTCTGGTCAATCAGATTCTTAGCTTTCTGATGAGTTATCTCAACACAGTTTTCTTTGTCTGAGGTCCGGTCAATCATCGTGAAGTTTCGTTGCTGGCCTTTCTTGCTGATCACACCGTTTATTCTAAAACGTCCGAAATCTTCTTCCGGTGATGCTTCGATTGTAAAACCTTTATAGCGAATAGCGCCTTCTGGCAGCGGGGAAAACATAGATTTTATTGAAGAGATAAGACCCATGACTAAGCTCCTGTATTTTTTTTAACCAACTTTTAGAACATTTCTTACAAGAGTGGAATAGGCTCGCTACCAAAGGATGTTTTTTGTACAGCTAGACTTTGTACTTAGGTGCTAAAAAATAGTGTTTTGCCGTATTTTTAAGGAGTTCGAGGATTTTGTGAGGTTAATTGAGGAGTTTGGTTTTAAATCTGTCATTTAGTTTAATAGTAAGGCCTGGCTGATCCAGGCTTTACTCTTTAGGAAACTGCTCAGTCCTTATAGTTTTGAGGGAACAGTGCACGTTTTGCTTCTTCATCCATATCGGCTTTGAATGAATGCTTACTGGCCAGTTCACGAGCTTTTGCCACCGCCGGTCTTGCATCTATCAGCTGAAACCATCGTTGCAGATGGGGAAATTTTTCCAACTCATTTTCACCTAAAACAGGAATGACACGATCAATCCAACCCCATGCTGAAATATCTGCAATGGTATAGCTGTCGCCTACCAGGTATGTGCGTTGTTCTAAACGATCGTTGAGCACCTGATAGTGTCGAATCGCTTCCTCTCTGTAGCGGTTAATCGCGTAAGGCAGCTTTTCAGGCGCTGCTCTTTGGAAGTGAACGGCTTGCCCTGAATATGGCCCTAAACCAGAGGCAATAAACAACAGCCAGGATAGAAGCTCAGCACGGTCTTCCGGCTTGCCAAGGAACTGTTCATGTTTTTCTGCGAGATAAAGCAAAATAGCAGAAGAATCGAAAACTACCGTGCCCTCATCATCGATCGCCGGTAGTTTGCCGTTAGGGTTGATCGCTCGGTAATCCGGCAGGTGTTGTTCTCCTTTTAAGGTATCTACAGGAACAACGGTGTAGTCGATTCCTGTTTCTTCAAGGAACAAGGCGACCTTCATCGGATTTGGGGTAGGGTGAAAGTAAAATTTAAGCATAGAAAACTCGCATTATTTTTTGAATGAATTATCAGGGTTTAAGACTCAGCACCTGGTCAATATCTGAAGCCTGGTATCTGTTAGAGAGTTGCTCCCAGGGCTGGCCCCAGGTGCGATTTACAATTCGTCCTCTCTGTACGGCAGGGCGCTGCTCCATTCTTTTGGCCCAGTCTAAGAGGTGCGGGTAGCTGTGCACGTCGAGGAACTCAGCAGCATCGTAATTATTCCCAAGAACCAGATTGCCGTACCAAGGCCAGATGGCAATGTCAGCAATGCTGTAATGCTCACCTGCAATGTAAGGATGAGAAGATAGCTGCTGGTCTAATAGGTGAAGCTGCCTTTTCACTTCCATAGTGAAACGGTTGATCGGGTACTCAAACTTTTCAGGGGCATAAACGTAGAAGTGACCAAAACCGCCACCTAGATAAGGAGCCGAACCTTGCAACCAGAACAGCCAGTTCAATGCTTCGGTTCTCTCAGCTGTATCTTTGGGTAGTAGTGCAGAAAACTTGTCTGCTAGATAAAGCAATATTGCACCTGATTCAAATACCCGTACTGGCGCTCCTTCAATAGAGTGATCTACCAACACAGGAATTTTGGAGTTTGGGTTAGCACTTACAAAACCGGAAGAGAACTGATCGCCCTGCCCAATTTCGATCATATGAGAATCGTATTCAGCCTCTTCAATGCCCAAAGCCAAAAGCTCTTCAAACATAATGGTGATTTTCTGGCCGTTGGGAGTGGCGATTGAGTAAAGCTGGTGTGGGTTGTGGCCCACTGGTAAGTCTGCGTCATGCGTCGCACCTGAAGTCGGCCGATTGACTTTTGCCCATGTTCCTCCGTTCTTTACGTCGAAGGTCCAGACCCTTGGAGGGATGTATTGAGTACCCATAGTTCACCGATGTTAGTTTTAACCTAAGGAACCTGCGAACAAGTTCTGTTAGTACTCTGCAAGCCCTGAAGGCTGCAGATGCAAAGTGTAGTTCGCCGTTAAGAGCCTTAATCCTTAACACGCTCCTTTAGCAGTTAGGGTGTTAATTAAATTTATTGGCAGGGCTGACCTGCTTTAATTCGAAATAGGGCCTTAGATATAAGACTTAAAACTGTCATCTACAGGTGTTTTAGCGATGTGATTGATGTAGTTACTGATCACTTTCTGAGACAGCCCTAACAGAATTGCCAGGATATGTTTCTGGCTATAGCCCGCAGCAAAGAAACGCGCCAATTCTTCTTCGGTAAGATGACCGCGATTTCTCAAAATTAGCAGGGTGGTATCGTGTAACACTTGAAGCTTTTCATTAGGAAGGGCAGTGCCTTCTCGCAGTGCTTTATTGATTGAGGGATCTACTTTCATCATATCCGCAATCATGCTGTGTGCCGGAACACAATATCCACACTGGTGTTCAACGTTAATGGTTTGCCATACCACGGTGAGCTCTTCTGAATCGAATGAGGTTTCCTGAAACAGTCTGTGCATCTGTTGATAGGCTTCCAGTACTGGCGGTTCATCGCCCAGAACTGCATGGAGGTTAGGGATCATTCCAAAGTTATTCAGAGAATTCTCGAAAAGCTTCTTGGTTGCATCAGGTGCTGTTTCCATTGTGTGAAAAGTAAAATTACTCATGGTTCTTCCTGTTTAGTCATTAATTCAGTGTGAACTTTAAATATTTGAACGACTGTTCAATTATTATCCTAGATGGACTTGAACGATCGTTCAAGCTAAAATTTGAACAAATGTTCAAAAAAGTTTTCAGTTATGGCAAATACGGCAAAACACAATCGTGATGAAGTCATCCAGAAAGCAACCATGTTGTTCTGGGAAAAGGGGTTTCACTCAACTTCTATGCGTGATCTCCAGGACAGAATTGATATGCGACCAGGAAGCATTTACGCCGCTTTTGGAAGTAAAGAAGGTTTGTTCAAAGAAGCCCTAAAATTCTATGTAGAAAACAGTTTTGAAAAATTAGAGGGATGTACAAAGGAATACTCTCCACTCCGGGCTTTAAAACAGTTCTTTGTATCGGTTGTGATTTGTAATGATGAGCAGCGACCGACAGAGGTGTGTATGTTGGTTAAAACACTCACTGAACTGCCCCCAGAAAATGCTGAACTTATCGAAGAAGCCAAAGGCTACCTTAAAGGCATGGAAGATCTGTTTGCATCATTGCTAACTCAGGCTCAGGAAGAGGGGGAATTAGACTCATCAAAAGATACCAGACGATTAGCCCGGTATCTGCAGATGCAGTTGATGGGTTTGAGAACTTATGCCCGTACCAATGCGGATAAGGAAAGTGTTAAACAACTCATTGATGATGTGTTCGAAAGCATCCGGTTCTAAAGATTTATATGTGAATATCGTGTCCTTCTGACCAAATCCGGAGTTGCTCCAGAATATCCAGAGCGGATCGTCCAAACTCGGTCAGTTCGTAGGTCACTGCTACGGGTCGGTCGTTGATTACTTTGCGAATGATCATGCCTCGGGACTCCAGTTCCTTGAGGCGTTGATCGATCATTTTTTTACTCGCACCGCCCAGCATGCGAGCCAAATCATTAAAGCGCACCGGCTCATCTTTCAGGTGATAGATGATTGAGCCGGTCCATTTCCCGCCGATTATTCGCATTCCCTTTTCGATAGAGCAGGGTTCTTCACAGGCATTTAAAACTTTTTTTCGTCCCTTACTGTCTGTTTCTACTGAACTTTTCATGATTTACACAGAATTTTAAGTAGGTTACTAAAAGTATACTAATTGAGATAAGTATAAAGGTTACCATAGTATACCTGTTAAAGATATTTCACTTAAATATGCAGAGATCGCAGGTTTATTATGAGTAACATTCTTATTATCAATGCCCATCAACCCTACCCATTTGCAGAGGGGCGTCTTAACCGGTCGATGGTCGATCTGGCCAAAGAAGTGCTTGAAGCCAAGGGGCATACAATTCGTATTGTAGAAACGCATAAGGGCTATGATGTTGAGCAAGAGATAGAAAACCATCAATGGGCGGATACTGTTATTTTGCAGTCGCCGGTTAACTGGATGGGGGTGCCCTGGTCATTTAAGAAATATATGGATGAGGTCTACACTGCAGGTATGGATGGCAGGCT
>JASBRM010000360.1 GCA_030149405.1 Neptuniibacter sp.
TGGCTCATCATGATGTCTTAACCGGTTTACCTAACCGCTTAATGATTCAATCCCAGCTTGAACAGTCATTAGGCTCAGCGCAACGAGATGGCAAAAAACTTGCGCTGTTATTGCTCGACTTGGATCGTTTTAAAGATGTGAATGATAGTTTTGGACATGCTTCCGGGGATGAGCTTCTTCAACAGGTTGCGGACGTTCTTAGGGAAAGATTACGTCAGGCGGATGTCATAAGCCGTATGGGAGGTGATGAATTTGCAATTTTGCTCGGCGATATCAAGCACGAGGAGGATGCGGGTATCGTCGCCGACGATATCATAAGGCATCTGTCCCGCAGATGGCATTTAAGCAATGGCTGTGAAGTCGCTGTAGGTGTGTCTGTTGGTATCAGTTTATATCCTACCCATAGCCTTGATGCATCTTCTCTGCTTCAGCATGCTGATGCTGCTTTATACAGCGCGAAATCTGAAGGCCGCGGGCGATTCAATTATTTCACTGAAGAATTAACTCTAGATGCGCGTAATCGCCTTGAGCTGGAAGCAAAGCTGATGCGTGCTATCACCAATAATGAGCTTGAGGTGTATTACCAGCCACAACTGAATATCGAGTCTGGAGAATTGATTGGCGCTGAGGCCTTGGTGCGCTGGAATGATCCTGACCGAGGCTTGGTAATGCCAGGAGACTTTATCCCGCTTGCTGAGCAAACTGGTTTGGTTGCGGATATAGGCAAATTCGTATTGCAAAGTGGCTGCAGAACCCTTAAAACCTGGTTGGATCAAGGGAAGACGCCTATTACCCTTGCAGTTAACCTGTCACCGGTGCAGATCCGTCATGCAGATATGTATGAACTGGTATCAAGTGTTCTTGAAGAGACGGGTTTGGATCCCAAATATCTGGAACTGGAATTGACTGAAAGCGCATTAATGGAACGTGAAAAAGAATCCATTGAACTGCTCCAGAAACTTAGAAGCCTTGGTGTACGCATCGCTATCGATGACTTTGGTACTGGCTATTCCTCGCTTGCCTACCTGAAAAAATTTCCACTGGATGTGCTTAAGATTGATAAGTCATTTGTCGATGAAATACCCAATGATAAAGATGATATGGTCATTGCGGCGACTATTGTTGCTATGGGGCAAAATCTGGGTATCAGGGTTTTGGCTGAAGGTGTGGAAACTCAGGCGCAGCTTGAGTTTCTTAAAAGTAAACAATGTCATTGTTATCAAGGTTTTTTATTCAGTCCTCCTCTGCCTGCATCCGATTTTGAGAGGCTTATTAATGCGTCATAGCCTGTGATGAGACTGTCATGAGTTAACTATTTTTCATGTAGTTTAAAAGCTATATCCACGAATTTTTGCTATCCTTATCTAAGTTTTATGTTGTAAACCGCTGACATGCAGCGGTACTCGGAATACCGCCTATGAGCCCAATAATTCTATCAATGTCCTCATCGGCGTTTCTCAGGCGCTTTTGTTGGGTGGCTGTGAGCGCTGCTGCCCTGATTCTTGTTCTCTCTTCGTTTGTCACGTTTAAACTTTACGAGCGTTATGTTGTAGGTTTGGCTGAATCTAATGCGGTGAATATCGCAAATTCCATCGTTAGTGTGCATCAGGAACAACTTTCAGATGCGCTGAGCCCCCCTCTATTGCCCCCACAATTATTATCGCTGGATGAGATGATCAAAGCGTTTATGGGGCCTTATGGCATTGTAAAAGTTAAATTATTTTCCCTTGATGGCACAGTCATCTACAGCAACGATATGAGCATCATCGGTAAGAATGCCTTGGGTAATAAGCATCTGGAGGTCGCGTTAAATGGTGGTGAAAGTTCTGTTATTCAAACTAAAAATCAGATTAGGGATTTAGCACACCAGGATCGTTTTGATGTCGATGTGGTTGAGTCTTATGTCCCCATGCGGAATCCGCAAGGGGAGGTAATTGGGGTATTTGAAATCTATCAGGATATGACTCTATTCAGGGAAGAGGTTAACCAAGGAGTTTTGTACTTTCTTGCAGAGTTGGGTGTGATTCTCATCTCAGTCATTTTTGCTACATTCTGGTTTATGCGTAAAGCCGCAGTCACCATGGTTATGCAGCAAAAAGAGCTGGGACGCCTGGCGACCATTGATACAGTAACAAACTTGTACAATCGCGCAGAAATCACCCGAAGGATGGAATCGGAGTGGCAGCGCTATCAGAGGAATCAGGCGGATAAGCGTACTTTTAGCCTGATGATGTTGGACCTTGATCACTTCAAAAGTATCAACGACAAATATGGTCATCAGGTTGGTGATGAGCTGCTTAACCAGGTTTCAGCACGCATATTGTCTGAAGTCAGGTCTTACTCAGATATTGGCCGTTATGGTGGAGAGGAGTTTATTGTGTTGTTGCCTGAAACCAGCATGAGTGAGTTGGTAAAGGTATCTGACAGAGTGCTTCGCCTAGTCGCAGAAACTCCCTATTCTGTCCTTGGGCATCAAATCAACATTACGGTAAGCATTGGCATTGCAACCTCTAGTCAATTTGATGCAAGGCTGGATGCCGTGATCAAAAGGGTTGATGACAACCTCTATAAAGCTAAGGCGGCAGGCCGTAACTGTGTGGCAGGCGCCGCTTAAGTGCATGTAAATGGTACGGTCAGTCACTTCGCTTAGTGCCTAAGAGCTCAATCATGTAGCCATCAGGGTCTTTAACAAACGCCAGCACTGTGCTGCCATGTTTCATCGGGCCCGCTTCTCTGACAACCGTACCGCCTTTTGCTTTTATCTCCTCGCAGGCGGCGTATACATCTTTTACCTCAACGGCAATATGACCGAAGGCATCTCCCAGATCATAAGCGTTTTGATCCCAATTGTGGGTAAGCTCCAGTGCAGTATGTTCAGATTCAGGACCGTAACCTAAAAATGTCAGCGTGAAACGGCCGTCGGGGTAGTCGCGTTGACGCAGTAATGTCATACCTAGAATCGAGGTGTAGAAATCGATTGATTGTTCCAGATCAGTAACGCGTAGCATTGTATGTAAGAGTCGCATTAATTCATTCCTTAGTTTGCTAAAATGCAATCATTGTTATGCTATTCATGCCTAAAGTAGCATTATAGTTAAGCATTTTTGAGTCTGAGATTTTGCCTTTCTCGGTGTAGAATGTTTTTATTGTAATCAATATCAGTTTTATCTGATGGTTGAGTAAGGAAGGTGACCGCTATGTTCCAAGATATGAATAAAACAATTACAGATTCAATGGGCCCTTTTAAAGATCTGGTAAACATTCAAACTAAAATGTTGGAAGAGCTAACCAGGCAGCAGATGGAATGCACTAAATCGTGTATTCAGGCAACAATCCAGCAGACAAAAGAACTGCAAAAATGCCAGTCTCCAACGGATTTGATCGAGCTCCAGCGCAGCTACGCTAAAGAGCTTGAAGATACATTAAAAAGTGCCAGTGATCAGAACATGCAAGCGCTGCAAGACGCGCGTGAAGAAATTGAAGATGTAGCCCGTTCGGCATTTGATGCGTTTAATAAATAAAATATAAACAGGAAACAGCACTTTTAGTGCTGTTTTTTTGTGCCTTAAATTTGAGCTTAGAGTAGTAACATGAGTTGTCCTATTGGCCTGTTTTACGGATCCACAACTGGTAATACAGAAAGTGTTGCAGAGCTGATCTCTGAACAGATTGGTTTTGATAAGATTCACCGCATAGATATAGCAGCAGATGGTTTAGACAGTCTGAGCGAATATGAACACTTAATTTTGGGAATACCCACCTGGGATTTTGGGGAACTGCAAGAAGACTGGGCTGATATGTGGACGATTCTTGAAAAAGCTGAACTGCAGGGTAAAGCCTGTGCGGTGTTTGGCTTGGGTGATCAGATTGGTTATAGCGAATGGTTTCTTGATGCTATGGGGCTTCTTCATGATCGAGTGCAGGAACAGGGCGCTGTTATGGTGGGTTACTGGTCTGCTGATGGTTACAATTTTGAAGATTCCAAGGCCTTAACAGAAGATCGCGAACAGTTTGTGGGCCTGGCAATTGACGAGGATTGCCAGCATGGTGAAACTCAGGGTCGGGTTCAGCAATGGTGCCAGCAAATTTTGAACGAATTTGGCATGTCCTGAGAAAGGTTATAAGTGTTGGTGAAAGTTCCTCATATGGAATTTCTCACCAGCATTAGTTCAAATCATTTAGCCTCCAAATGCTTCCATGCTTCTGGTATTCAGTACCAATAAAAATACCCTGATGGGGTACACTTCATTGCGTTTTTATTGTTAGAAAACCACTCAAACCGGTAGTGTTAAGCGCTTAATTTCGGTAAAATTGCTGCCCTTTTTCAAACAGCCGGTTACGAAGCGATACCATGGAAATTAATCCTATTCTCAATGCCCTCAAAGACATTACAAAACGTACAGAAGCGCTTCGAGGATTCCTTGATTATGAAGGTAAGCAGGAACGTCTGGAAGAGGTGACGCGTGAACTGGAAGATCCGGCTGTTTGGGACAATCCTGAAAACGCACAGCAGTTGGGTAAAGAGCGCTCTACGCTTGAGGCGGTCGTTGGCACAATCGATGAATTGACGGCCGGTGTTGGTGACACGCGAGATCTGCTCGACATGGCTGTAGAAGAAGATGACGAGGATACCGTAGCTGAGGTTGAAAATGATGTTTCAGCCATGCTCGATAAACTCCAGAAACTGGAATTCCGTCGTATGTTTTCTGGTGAAGCTGATCCGAACAATGCCTTCCTGGATATTCAGGCGGGTTCTGGCGGAACAGAAGCTCAGGATTGGGCTGAAATGATGCTACGTATGTACCTGCGTTGGGGTGAAGATAAAGGTTTTAAAACCGAACTATTGGAATGCTCAGCGGGTGATGTTGCAGGTATTAAATCAGCCACTATCAGCTTCCAGGGTGAATATGCCTTTGGCTGGCTCCGCACTGAAACCGGTGTTCATCGTCTGGTACGTAAATCTCCGTTTGATTCCGGTGGTCGCCGTCATACTTCATTCTCGTCTGTTTTTGTATCACCTGAAATCGATGACAACATTGAGATTGAAATCAACCCAGCAGACCTTCGTGTGGATGTATACCGAGCTTCCGGTGCCGGTGGTCAGCACGTAAACAGAACGGAATCGGCGGTGCGTATTACTCACGAGCCATCCGGTATTGTGGTTCAGAGCCAGGCTCAGCGTTCTCAGCATCAGAACAAAGATACCTGTATGAAACAGCTGCGCGCTAAACTCTACGAAGTAGAGATGCTGAAACGTACTGAAGCAGCGCAAGAGCAGGAAGATAATAAAGCGGATATCGGCTGGGGAAGTCAGATCCGTTCATACGTTCTGGATGATCAGCGCATTAAAGATTTGCGCACAGGTGTGCAGAGCTCCAACTGTGACAAAGTGTTGGATGGTGATCTGGACATGTTTATCGAAGCCAGCCTCAAAGCTGGTCTGTAACGAATTTTACCAACTTAAAGGTCTAACAAGCCGATGTCTGATAATACTCAGAAGCAAGATGATAACCGCCTGATCGCTGAGCGTCGTGAGAAACTCGCAACTTTACGCGAAGAGGGTAAAGCATTCCCTAACTCTTTCCGTCGCGACAGCTATGCTGCTGATCTGCAGGAACAGTATGGTGAGAAAACCAAGGAAGAGCTGGCAGAAGCAGGCATCAAGGTGAGTATTGCTGGCCGGGTAATGCTGAACCGCGGTGCATTCGGTGTTATTCAGGATATGTCTGGACGTATACAGTTTTACGTGAACAAAGAAGCGCGTAAGTTTGCGAAAAGTCTGGACCTAGGCGATATCGTTGGTATTACTGGTGAGCTACATAAGTCCGGTAAAGGTGACCTATATGTAGATATGGGCGAATATCAGCTGCTTACTAAGAACCTGCGTCCACTGCCGGACAAGCATAAAGGTCTGCAGGATACTGAGATCCGTTACCGTCAGCGTTATGTAGACCTGATTACAAATGAAGAATCCCGTAAGGTTTTTGAAGTACGTTCGAAAATTGTTTCTGGAATTCGTCAGTACCTGACTGAGCGTCGTTTTATCGAAGCTGAAACGCCAATGTTGCAGGTGATTCCGGGTGGTGCGACAGCTCGTCCATTTATTACCCATCACAATGCGCTTGATCGTGATATGTATCTGCGAATTGCACCAGAACTATATCTGAAACGTTTGGTTGTAGGTGGATTTGAGCGTGTTTTCGAGATCAACCGTAACTTCCGTAACGAAGGTCTGTCTACTCGCCACAATCCAGAATTTACAATGATTGAGTTCTATCAGGCTTATGCGGATTACCGTGATTTGATGGACCTGACCGAAGATATGCTGCGAACTGTGGCGCAGGATGTTCTGGGTACCACGACTATCGTGAATACAGTACGCAACGAAGAAGGCGAAGTGCTTGAAACATTCGAGTACGACCTGTCTAAGCCGTTTACTCGTATCAGTGTGTTTGATTCTATCCTGCACTATAACGATGACATTACTGCTGAAGCACTGGCAGATGAGCATGCTGCACGTCAGATTGCTCAGCGTATGGATATCGATGTCAAAGACAGCTGGGGTTTGGGTAAGGTTCAGATCGAGATCTTCGAGAAAACCGTGGAGCACCGTCTGGATCAGCCAACGTTTATTACTGAGTATCCGGCAGAGGTGTCTCCTCTGGCACGTCGTAATGATGATAACCCTTTCATTACAGACCGCTTTGAGTTCTTTGTGGGTGGTCGTGAACTAGCAAATGGTTTCTCGGAGTTGAATGACTCTGAAGATCAGGCGGAACGTTTCCAGCAGCAGGTTGCTGAGAAAGATGCTGGTGATGATGAAGCAATGCATTACGATGCTGATTACATTAATGCACTTGAATACGGCCTACCGCCAACAGCGGGCGAGGGTATTGGTATAGACCGTTTGGTGATGTTGTTCACAGACTCACCATCAATCAGGGATGTAATTTTATTCCCGGCCATGCGCCCACGCGGTTAACCGATCATAAAGCCCTCATTTGAGGGCTTTATTTTTTATGACCAATGGTACATATATTTTCATTAGCCCTTCTGAATATAATGCTTTGATGAATTGGTTATTCCCTCAAGAAAAAAGAGTTATTCCACACAAACGCTGGTTTAGTATCTCACTGCGTACTCTGCATCTGGTGGGTATTGCAGGTTTGGCTGGGGCATACCTCTATGATCAGCCTTATAGCAGTTGGTGGTTATACCTGTTACTCACGGTGATCAGTGGTTTTATCATGGCAGGGATGGAAATCTACTCTGATGGTATCTGGTTAATCCAGATGCGTGGGACCGCGATTGGCATTAAATTGTTACTTCTCTCTACCATGATCTGGTGGTTTGAACAGCCAGCCGCCTGGGTGTATTTTTTGGTGATCATCATTTCAGGTATAGTTTCTCATGCACCAGGTCGTCTGAGATATTATTCGATCTGGCATCGACGCATAATCACAGAACCGCTACAGTTAGGGCCTGAAGAAATTAAAGACTGTGGTGGATAACTTTATGGCTCTTGAGTCAGCTCCAAGCTGGAATGCAGTCCTTGCTGACCAGTTCACGCAACCTTATATGCAGAATTTGAAAGAGTTTCTGCGCCAGCAAAAAGATCACAAAAAAATAATCTACCCTCATTCTGAAAACTGGTTTCATGCTTTGGAAGCAACGCCATTGGATCAGGTCAAAGTGGTTATTCTGGGTCAGGACCCTTACCATCAACCGGGGCAGGCGCATGGTCTATGTTTCTCTGTTTTGCCAGGGGTCAAAGTGCCGCCTTCACTGGTGAATATCTATAAAGAGCTTGCGGCAGATCTGAATATCCAGCCGGTTGGTCACGGTTATCTGGAATCCTGGGCGAAGCAGGGTGTTTTACTCCTCAACAGTGTTCTGACGGTAGAGCAGTCAAATGCCGGTTCTCATCAGGGAAAAGGTTGGGAAGTCTTTACGGATGCTGTTATTAAACAGGTGAATGAACAGTGCGAAAATGTAGTGTTCATGTTGTGGGGAAGTTACGCGCAAAAGAAAGGGGCGTGTATTGATGCGCAAAGGCACTTGGTTTTAAAAGCACCGCACCCTTCACCTTTATCAGCGCACCGTGGCTTTTTA
>JASBRM010000366.1 GCA_030149405.1 Neptuniibacter sp.
ACGGAAATCTGGCCCTCTACCTGCAAAACCTGCCTATGAGCATGCTGGAGATGGTGCTGCATAATTACTATCTGAGCCAGGCGGCAGCTTGGGTCTTTGCAATTTGTCTGTTGCCCGTCATTCTCTCCTTTGCTTTTCGTAAAACCTATACCGATGCGGCTTTACTCGCAGCGATTATTTCAGCTCTGATCATGCTGAGCTGGTTTAACCGCCCATTGATTTCAGCGTTGTTCGTTTCCGCCAGCCTGATTGCTCTTGGCATCTCAGTACTTCAGAACTCTTATCAAATGGCGTTTATTGATGAATTAACTGGCATTCCAGCCCGTCGGGCATTGCAGAACAAATTCTCTACGCTGGGCAAAAAATACAGCCTCGCCATGTGTGATATCGACCACTTTAAACAGTTCAACGACACCTACGGACATGACGTGGGGGATCAGGTTCTGCGTATGGTCGCAGCAAAACTGGCCAAGGTATCCGGCGGCGGCAAAGCTTACCGTTATGGTGGTGAGGAGTTCACACTGGTATTCCCCGGAAAGGATGAGAAAGAGGCCTTACCTTATATCGAAGAGTTGCGTGAGACGATTGCCAACTACCCAATGCATATCCGTAATCAGGACCGTCCGGACGATAATAATCAGGGCGAAAAGATGCGAAAAAAAGACAACAGTACCGAAGTCGTCAGTGTCACCATCAGCATCGGCGTGTGTGAGAAAACAGCAGATATTCTTGATCCACAACTTGTGATCAAAAAAGCCGATGAAGCGCTTTATACCTCAAAGAAAAATGGCCGAAACTGCACGACTGCTGTTCACCTGCAACCCCAGCGAAAGGCCCGTAAAAAACGCAGCGGGCACAGACACGATTACGCTTAGCCTTTTTTAAACCGGCTCATCTCATGAGCAAGGCGCTTATTCCCCCGTTCAGATAAACTCCGAATCACATTATGCTGATCTTTAGCAGGGCGGTTCTGACTCAGTTTGTATTTGCCTTGTATCTCAGAAATTGAAACCTCAATTCCCAAAATTGCGTCCAACATCTTTGTGGGGTACTGCATATCCCATGGGTCAGAAAGATTGTCTTCAAACTGAGTACTCATCAGTTCAACAATCTCTTTTTTCCTGTCACGGTCATTCACAACCTTTGCTATGCCATATACCTGAACACTCTGATAATTCCATGTCGGTACTCCACCACTTTTCTCATACCATGTGGGTGAAATATAAGCATGAGGCCCCATCAGAGAAACAAGCACCTCCTGCCCATCCAAGTCGTCTGCTTGAGGGTTTTGCATGGCAACGTGAGTGATCAGCTTCTGATTATCATCCGATAACACAAACGGCAGTGGCGTCGAGAATAAACGCCCTTCAACCGTCGAGATAAGTTGGCCAAATCCATTAACGCGAATAAAGTTGAATAATTCAGATTCATCCTGAATTTCAAAATGCTTTGGAACATACATAGTTAAACCCGACTAAACCGATATACAACCTTCTAGATATTTAACCGCGGTACCGGAGATCAGCACCCGGTCACCTTTAACTTCACATTGCAGTTTCCCTGTACGTGGAGAGATCTGTATCGCGGAAAGTTTGTCTTTACCCAATTCTTCTGCCCAGTAAGGTGTGAGATGCGTGTATGCTGAACCGGTTACCGGATCTTCCGGCACCCCCAACTTAGGCGCAAAGAAACGCGCCACGAAATCAGATTGATTACCCGGCGCAGTAACAATTAAACCCCGACGATCCAGCTGTTCCAGCAACCGGTAATCGGGTTGTATCACTGCAACCTCCTCTTCCGATGAGAATACGGCCATGTAATCTTCATTGGCTAAACAGGCTTTCGGCTCAATTCCCAGGCCCTCCACTAATGCTTGCGGTACCTCGCAAGGTGCAGGCATTTGATTGGGGAAATCCAGAGTCAGATACTCACCTTCACGGGTGACTGTTAATTCACCTGAAAGGGAATCAAAGCTAACAGAAGGCGCTTTATAACCAAGACAATTAAACAACACATAAGCCGATGCCAGCGTTGCATGTCCACAGAGTTTCACCTCATCTTTTGGGGTAAACCAACGGATATAAAAACCGGAATCGGTCGATACAAAAAATGCCGTTTCCGCCAGATTATTCTCTTCCGCAATGGACTGCATTACTTCATCCGGCAACCAATCCTCCAGCGGCACCACTGCAGCAGGGTTCCCCTCAAAGGTTTTTTCAGCAAAGGCATCAATCTGATAGATCGGCAGTTTCATAACAGGCACTCTTGCGCTATTTCATATTTATACAGTTATGAGTGTACCCACCCTGTAACAGTAAAAAGAAGACACAGATACACGCCAATCGACAGATACAGTTGGCCTTAAGGCAGCACGCTTGCCCTTCGGGCAGCTACGATTAGCGAGAACGCGGCTTCGCCGCTGCTAGTGGCTAGGAAAAGCGTAAAAACCTATAGGTTAGTTTTGGTACCAGGGGGCTCTGGCTTCTGGGGAATAGAATGTCCAAGCTAAGAAGCGGCTTTGCTTCTGGCCTTGTGCCATTTCGATGACTTTGACTTCGCAGGCTGAGGTTTTGCGCAGGGCTTTTTGTAGAGCTTTGAGGTTATCTTTCTTAGACACCAGACAAGTGAACCAGAGGCACTGCTCTTTAAACTCTTCACTTTCTGCAATCATGTTCTGGATGAAGGCCAGCTCCCCACCTTTGCACCACAGCTCTGCACCCTGCCCGGCAAAGTTCAGGGTAGACTCGTTTGAACACTGAGTAGGCTTAGAACCTTTTTTGGCTGCTGAACGATTCAGATTTCTGATCTTACGCTGTGTCCCCTGAGCCGCTTCCTCCAGTGAGGCATGAAACGGAGGGTTACACAAAGTGAAATGGAACAGATCCTTATTGTTAATTACACCCTTGAAAATCTGCTGCTCTTTCTTCTGCAACCGACAGTGGATCTTCTTTTTGATAGGTGCATTAAACTGCACAATCTGTTCAACCATAGCCACAGAAACAGGGTTAATATCACTGCCCACAAACGACCAACCGTAGGCCTGACTGCCGATAATCGGATAGACACAACTCGCCCCCATCCCAATATCCAGACCACGAATCAAACCTCCTTTAGGCACCTCACCATCATTATCCTTTGCCAGAAGATCCGCCAGATAATGAATATAATCCGCCCGCCCCGGCACCGCAGGACACAAAGCCCCTTCCGGAATATCCCAGAACTCAATACCATACACATCCAGCAACAACGCTTTATTCAATGCCTTAACCGCCGCTGGCTGAGCGAAATCCACGGTCAAACTGCCCTTTACCGTCTTAGTCAGGAAAGGTTTTAGCTCAGGGGTTATCGCAGCGAGATGTTCTAGGTCATAGGGAGCGGAATGGGCATTCCTAGGATGAAGCAGGGATTTTCTGGGTGCTGACATGGGTTCAGGTTTCTTAGGAAAGGATAGAGTGTGATTGTAGCAGCTTAGTGATTCTGATCGGTAGAAAATCCAGCACGCCGCCCTTCGGGCTGCTACGAGTAGCGAGAACGCGGCTTAGCCGCTGCTAGTGGCTAGGAAAAACTTTAATCCCTTGCTGAATAAGCCCTTTTTATAGGGGGTGGATTTTATGAGTGGCTGGAGTATATTAAAAGTTCTTCAAGAGTATGGAATGCTCGATGATTTTCAAGGATAGATTTCTCCTTTTCTCATCTGTATTTCATTCAACCTTGCAAGGTTGTAAAGCTTGCATGGGACATATATTTAGCTGTTATATCAATTAGGCACATCACCGAATGGAATCAAATTTCACTGACATATTCGCAGGTTTAAAACCTCAAAAGCCTCTGTTTTATAGTTGGCCTGTAGGTATCAGGTTTGAGCTTGGTATTGATGATGAAATCGTAGTTGAAGGCTCCGATGAAGCTTATTTTGCCCAAGCTACAGATAGAGCTTACAAGCTGTTTAGCCATGTATTTGGGGACGAAGATGACATTTCTATCATCTACCAACGCTTTTCTGATGGTAGGCAGAAAATTAGAAAGAAAAATTTCATTTTTCAGCAAATAAGCAGCGTAGATAATTGCCGAGTTGCGTATGAGGATGTCCGTGACATTTATGAGTTATATTACAAATCTCATTGTTGGAAGCGTGTAACAATTTCCGGTCTAAAAACGAAGGATGTAAACCACAGGAACATCCTGCTTTCTTTAGTGCATACTGATTGCTCGACACGAAAGCCTAGAATTGATGGTGAGTGTTATTTCTTAAACCATACAAAGAGCATTGCGCTTAATCTATATGATGATCGCGGA
>JASBRM010000006.1 GCA_030149405.1 Neptuniibacter sp.
TTCTATTGGCAGTAGCTCAGCTCCCAGAAGCTCGCTTAAATGCTTAATATCCAGCTGCTGTATTCTGATTGGCCACTGTCTCTGAATACTGTTTGGCCCTAGGCTGAAAGCTGTCTTAACCTGCCTCGCACCACCCATAACTGTCAGGCGTTCCATTGGGATAGAAATTACGGGCAGCTCGTCTCTGCTTTGAGGTGCCTGAGTCCATCCCAGATTAACCAAGATCAACTCGTTGAATTCTGTATAAAACGGTGCGATGACCTCATAACCAACCACACCGTTACGAAATCGATTATCCAGCATGAAATAGCGCTGATGATCCAAATAGCCTTTTAGCTTTAGATTCAGGTACTGACGGGTTGTAAATTCATCTAACGAAGGGAGTTGTGTTTGAAGCGTTTGTTGAGACCAGCTTTGAATGAGCTGCTTTTTTTGCTCCGCCCGGTCCAATTGCCAGAAACCCAGATAGATCATTGCCGGCACAAGCAGAACTGCTGATATGATCAACATCCACTTGAAGGCTGGGTTTCTCTGAGCTTTACTCATTTACATCACCGGTTTAATGTCTACTACCTATGTCTTTAAAGTTATTGCTTCTTATCCTTTTCGCTGCTGTGGTCATCAGTCTGTTCAGCGGTTTATTTTTCCTGATCCGGGATCAGGGGCAATCTCATCGCACTGTTAACTCTTTGTTTTTCCGTGTTGCATTCAGTGTCTTAATTATTCTGGTCCTGATCTATGGCTTCTATACGGGTGAGCTAAGACCTCACCTTCCGTAATTGCTACCTAAATGATGTAAACAAACAGGAACAGTCCCACCCAAACCACATCGACGAAGTGCCAGTACCAGGCAACCGCCTCAAAACCAAAGTGTTTATCCGAATTGAAGTGACCTTTCAGGACTCGCAGAAAGATAATGATCAACATGATCGTTCCCAGAGTGACATGCATGCCATGAAAGCCTGTAAGAATAAAAAACGTAGCGCCATAAATACCTGCATTCAGGGTCAAACCAAGATCGTTATATGCGACGGCATATTCATAGGCCTGGAAATATAAAAACACCAAACCCAACGCTATTGTGGCACCCAACCAAAAAACCACCCTTGAGCGTAAGTTCAACTTCAGAGCTTTATGCGCCAACGTCACCGTAAAACTGGATGAGATGAGTAGAATGGTGTTCAGTAGAGGAATATGCCATGGATCGATAACTTCTTTCGGTCCCGGGAATGTGCTTTGGTCCGGGGTTGTCATTAAGGGCCATTCCGCACTGAAGCCTTGCCACAGCATATTGGATACACCCTTATCGCCTTCCCCCCCTAACCATGGAACCGCAAGTGTACGGACATAAAACAAAGTCCCGAAGAAAGCTGCAAAGAACATCACCTCTGAGAAAATAAACCAGCTCATACCCCAACGGAACGAACGGTCCATTTGCGGGCTATACAACCCTTGGTGACTCTCATTAATGACATTGCCAAACCAACCCACCAGAATTAACCCCATTGCCAGCGCTCCAGCCAACAGGAGTACTACACCCAACCCACCGCCTGATTCAGAAGATAAATTCGTCATCAGAGTTCCTGCACCGAAGGCCATCAAAAACAAGGAGATAGAAGCCAGTATCGGCCAGCGGCTCTGCTCTGGCACATAGTAAGACTGGTAATCTTGAGTACTCATCGTAGACTCCCTCCCCCAATGGCAGCTACCTGCTCGCTTTCAGGGGTGATATCAAAAAGAGTGTAAGAAAGGGTGATTGTGTGGATATGCTTCGGCAGCTCCGGATCAACTGACAAAACCAGAGGCATTGCCTTTTCTTCCTGAGCCAAAAGCGGCTGTCGCTCGAAACAAAAGCAATTGATCTTGTTCAGGTAAGGTGCCGCTTCCGAGGGGGATACAGAAGGCACAGCCTGAGCAATCATAAAACCTGAGGTAAGATTGCGGGCGATATAAGCAGTCTGATACATCTCGCCAGGCGAAAGCTCAACGATGCTGTTTTCAGGCTTAAAGCGCCAAGGCATTGTTTCATTATTCACGGCCACGAGCTGAAGTTTTACCTGCCGGGTTTTATCCACCTGCCCCAGCTTTTCAGGATGCGCAGGCACCAGCTCTACCTTTCCATTTAAACCGGTGACACGACAGAAGACGTCATAAAGCGGTACCAGCGCAAAACCAAAACCAAACATAAGCACACAACCCAGAATAAGGGTAGTCACTGTGCGTTTATGGTTGCGTGGCGCATTCATTTTGCTTCACCTACTTCACTTGAGGCGGTTCACTAAAACTGTGATAGGGCGCAGGCGAAGGAATTGTCCATTCCAAACCATGGGAACCTTCCCAAACCTCTGCTGAAGCTTGTTTCCCTTTACGGATACAACTGATGACGTTGTAGAGGAAAATCAGTTGTGAAAATCCAAAGATAAATGCCCCCACCGTGGCAACGGCATTAAAGTCTGCAAACTGCAGCGCATAATCCGGTATTCGCCTTGGCATTCCAGCCAAACCGATAAAGTGCATGGGGAAAAAGGTGATATTTACCCCGATAAAGCTACACCAAAAATGCACCTTACCCATGGTTTCGTTGTAGTAATTACCACACCATTTCGGAAGCCAATAATAAGCCCCGGCCATAATGGCAAACACCGCGCCTGGTACTAAGACATAGTGGAAGTGAGCCACAACGAAGTAGGTATCGTGATACTGAAAATCCACCGGAGCGATAGCTAACATCAAGCCTGAAAAGCCTCCAATAGTGAACAGAACCACAAACGCCAGAGCAAAAAGCATCGGAGTTTCAAAGGTCATTGAACCCCGGAACATGGTCGCTACCCAGTTAAAGACCTTAACCCCAGTGGGGACGGCGATCAGCATGGTTGCAAACATAAAGAACAACTCACCCGCCAAAGGCAAACCCACCGTAAACATATGGTGTGCCCAGACCACAAAAGACAAAATGGCGATTGAAGCAGTGGCATACACCATTGAGGCATAACCAAATAGCCTTTTCCTGGCAAAGGTAGGGATGATTTCACTCACGATGCCAAAGGCAGGCAAAATCATGATGTAAACCTCAGGATGCCCGAAGAACCAAAAAATATGCTGAAACAGCACCGGATCACCACCACCTGCGGCGTTAAAGAAGCTGGTACCAAAATGGATATCCATCAGCATCATGGTGACCACACCTGCCAAAACAGGCATTACAGCTATCAACAAAAACGCCGTTATGAGCCAGGTCCAGACAAACAGAGGCATCTTCATCAGCGTCATACCGGGAGCACGAAGGTTCAGGATGGTAGCGATGATATTGATCGCGCCCATGATCGAACTAATCCCCATCATATGCACCGCAAAGATAAAGTAGGTCACACTGGGTGGTGCATAAGTCGTTGAGAGCGGTGCGTAGAATGTCCAACCGAAATTGGGAGCCCCGCCTTCCATAAACAACGTCAGTAGCATCATCGAAAAGGCAAATGGCAGAATCCAGAAGCTCCAGTTATTCATTCGTGGCAGAGCCATATCCGGCGCCCCAACCATCATCGGAATCATCCAGTTAGCCAGGCCAACAAAAGCAGGCATCACCGCACCAAAGACCATAATCAGGCCATGCATAGTGGTCATCTGGTTGAAAAAGTCTGGTTGGATTAACTGCAAACCGGGTTGGAAAAGTTCAGCTCGAATCAACAGAGCCATACAGCCACCGGTCAGAAACATGATGAAGCTGAACCACAAATAGAGTGTACCTATATCTTTGTGGTTGGTTGTGAAAAGCCAACGTCCGATACCAGAAGCAGGGCCATGATGGTGAGTTGCGGCAACTGTGCTATTCATATCCCCCTCCTACTCTTTCAACTTCGCAATCTGAGCTGGGGTAACAATGTCACCCACCTTATTGCCCCAAGCATTGCGCTCATATGTGATAACAGCAGCCAGTTCAACAGCGCTGAGCTGATCTCGGTAAGCCTGCATCGCAGTGCCTGTTTTACCGTTCAAAACAATATCTATATGCGGCCCCGGTTCACCGAGAGCGATAGGACTGTTTTTTAGCGCAGGGAATGCGCCAGGGATACCTTCACCATTCGTCTGATGACAAGCCAGACAAGCTTTAGCATAGACTTGCTCACCGGTTTCCATGAGGTCTGCCAGATTCCAGGTTTTCAGTGCAGCCTCAGAGGCCGCTTTATCTGCTTGTTTTACTTCAGCCAACCAAGCGTCATATTCGGCTTGAGGTTTTACTTCAACCACTACGGGCATAAAGCCATGATCTTTACCGCAAAGCTCAGCGCATTGCCCACGATAGGTACCGGGCTGGTCCACAATCACCCAGGCCTCATTAATAAATCCGGGAATTGCATCTTTTTTCACTGCCAGTTCAGGCACCCACCAGGAATGAATCACATCATTAGCTGTCAGCAAAAAGCGCACTTTTTTCCCAGCAGGGATGACCAGTGGGTTATCAACCTCTAAGAGGTAATGCTCACCTTTCTCTTCAGAGTTATTAATCTGTTCTCGGGGGGTCGAAAGGCTGGAGAAAAAATCCACGTCCTCTCCAAGATACTGATAACGCCATTTCCATTGATAACCCGTAATCTGAATATCTAACTCAGACTCTGAGTTGTCGTACATTTTGATCAGGGTAGCCGTGGCTGGAACCGCCATGGCAATAAGAATAAAGAAAGGGATGATGGTCCAGATAATTTCCACGACTACATTTTCATGGAAATTGTGTGCCTTCGCGCCACGGGATTTTCGGTGATAGATAACTGACCAGAGCATCGCACCAAATACAACAACACCGATCGCAACACAGATCCAGAAAATGATCATGTGCAAATCGTATACCTCACGGCTGATTTCGGTCACACCTTGAGGGAGGTTCACTTCCCATGCTGCCTGAGCGCTACCGGCAAATAGCAACAAAAGGGGGAATCCTAATATTGTTCTTATCATTGCAGGCTCCCTTTTCTTTTTACATAAAAAGAGCCTGTCAGAATCCTCTCACTAAGGGCGTTGTACTACTAAGCAACGTCGGTAGCGACAGGGTTCGGGCAGGCTCTCTCAGTGCCTGGACTCCGTCCTATCATTTCCGACCAATCCACTTGGTTGATACCAGCAAGTATAGCAGTGAAAAAAAATATGCAAGGAAATCAGCGATGAGAAAATGAAAGTGCAAACTGCACCAGAAGATAAACTCCGACAACAAAAGCTAAAGCTAAAATAAGCCCCATCAGGATATAAGGCCAGAAGCGGCCAGAAGAGAAGTCTTTTTCGTAATTACGGTGACTCTGAACACCAAAAAATGCAGCAAGTACACTACAAGCTACCTTCCACAAAGCGGGTTTCTCTGAACTCACTTCCAAACTACGAAATGACACAATTAGCCCACCAGAATGAATGCGGAGCTAATCATCAGCATAATCACCAGGAAAAACAGTAGAGTGTAAAATCCGGTTTTAACAGGCCGGGTACCGCAAGAGCAGAATTTCATAACAACCTCCCAATGACATTCCCTTTTTAGGTATAGCGTTGGTAGGCCTGTAAAGCAAAATGGCTTCCGGAAGGAAGCCATTTACAAATTAAGCGCTGGTTTTCTTAGTTTTTCGCAACACCCAGAGCACGGGTCCCGAAGCTGCGTAGGTAAGGAATAACAACCACAAGAAAGTTTCTGGGCTGATCGAGATAACCCCAACCGCAAGTACAATACCTGCGAGAATAAGAAAAGGCACTTTCTCTTTGAGGCTCACATCTTTAAAGCTGTAATAGAGGATATTACTGACCATAAGCACCCCAATCACAGCCACATAAAGAGCAATCAGATACGCAAATGGAGCCCCATCTATACCATACTCAGTGGCAGCCCATACCAGACCCGCCACAGTAGCAGCGGCTGCTGGACTTGGCAGCCCCATGAAGTAACGCTTATCCATTGAACCGATCTGGGTATTGAAACGGGCTAGCCGTAAAGCCGCCCCGGCCACATAAACAAAGGCAGCAAACCAACCGAGTTTACCGATATCATCCAGCACCCAGTTAAATACGACCAGTGAGGGCGCCACACCAAATGAGACCATA
The DNA here is from genome assembly GCA_030149405.1 of Neptuniibacter sp. Classification (GTDB taxonomy): domain Bacteria; phylum Pseudomonadota; class Gammaproteobacteria; order Pseudomonadales; family Balneatricaceae; genus Neptuniibacter. The sequence continues at coordinate 6,073 of JASBRM010000006.1, forward strand.
TCGGCAAGTGAATCATACTCAGCACCGAAAGCGCTGGATGTATTAGTAAGGCGAGCTACCCGACCATCCAAGCCATCCAATACCATGGCGACAAAAATCGCTATTGCGGCATTTTCGAAGTTGCTGTGCATACTGGCAACCACTGCGTAGAAACCCGAAAACAACGCTCCTGTGGTAAACAGGTTCGGCAGCAGATAAATACCTCTGCTTCTCGGTTTAACAGGTTCCTGGTTTTCTTCCTGATTAGGTTGCTCAGTCATGATTTATATATTTTCCGGTAGTGCTGAAAATGGGCATTTTACTGTTCAAATGCAAAGTATGCTATGTCAGGCTTGAAGATGCTCTTGATCAACAAGTATACGCTGAACAAATTTACCCATCAGAGCATTAGATTCAGGTGTTTCCTGTGCGGCTGACAACACCTGATCAAGATGGCCATCACCGTCGGTATATTTCTCTTTGTAAAAGGTCAGGCGCTCAACCAGGACCCTTTTATCCACTTCTGGATGAAACTGAAACGCCCAGAATGGCTGATCTTTAAGTCGGAACGCATGGATACACTGATCCGTATAAGCCAGCGTTATGCAGTTTTTTGGCAGACTGTCAGCATACTGTTTGTGCACAGATACCGCATAAAACTGATCTGGTGTATCCCGAAACAAGGCGTCACCCCAAGCCGCATTTGCGAGAGAGATAGGCATAGTTCCCATCTCAAAATCTTTTTCTCTATGCAGAATTTTCCCGCCCAAAGCCAACACCGCTAACTGGAAACCAAAACAGGAAGCAAACACCGGTTTAGACAATTGTGAACAATGGAGAATCAAGCGTTGGCAAGC
>JASBRM010000043.1 GCA_030149405.1 Neptuniibacter sp.
GTTTTTGGCTTTGATTATTTACATTTTCCTCCTTTCGTTCGAAAGTGCCATGCATACAAAAAGGCATGGGATTGTTCATACCCAAATGTGACCAATCCCATACTTTTTTGAGGAAGCTCCATGAATAATTCAACCAATCCACATCGTATTCTTGTTGTCGGTGGCGGTGCTGGGGGACTTGAGCTGGTCACACAGCTGGGTCACTATTATCGTAAGGATTCTGCAGTTGAGGTCACATTAGTCGACAAAAACCGCTCACATATCTGGAAACCACTATTACATGAAGTCGCGACAGGTTCACTTGATCCAAGCACCGACGCCGTTGTGTATCACGCTCATTCAGTGAAACATCATTATCAATTTCAGCTGGGTACACTTTGCGACCTAAATGCCTCTGAGAAAACCATTACGCTTGCTGAAATTCTGGATGAAAGCGGTGAACTTGTGCTGCCGGAAAGGCATTTGCCATTCGATACGCTTGTGATGGCTATTGGCAGTATCAGCAATGATTTCAAAACACCTGGTGTGCAGGAGCACTGCTTCTTTTTGGATACAGCAAACCAGGCACAGCGTTTCCATAATGCTCTGACGAATAACTTTATGCGTATTAATCAGCAGGATTCTGGCGTTCTGAATATTGCCATTGTGGGGGGTGGTGCAACTGGGGTAGAGCTTTCAGCGGAGCTATACAACGTAACCGCTATGCTCAAATCCTATGGTATGGGCAAAATGACGTCACAGCAGCTTAAAGTGAAATTAATTGAAGCCGGCCCAAGTATTTTGCCTGCCTTACCTGCTCGGATTTCCAACTCCGCTCGCAGGGAACTAAAAGATTTAGGCGTAGAACTTTTTGAGAATACGCTCATTAAATCTGCAACAAAAGATGGCTTTCTTACTTCTGAAGATGAGCTGATAGACGCGAATATGATGATTTGGGCTGCCGGCGTTAAAGCACCCGACTTCCTGGCGGATTTGTATCAGTTTGAACTGACCCGCAACAATCAGATTCACGTTAAACAAACTTTGCAAAGCAGTAACCATGAAAACATTTATGTCATCGGCGATTGCTGCGCCTGCCAGCAGGAAGACGGTAGCTTAGTACCCCCCCGCGCCCAATCTGCTCATCAAATGGCTTCTCTGGTTAAAAAGAACATTATTAACCAGCTCAAGGGAAAAGAACTCAAGACCTTTATTTATAAAGACCATGGCTCACTGGTTAACCTCAGCCGCTACAGCACAGTAGGAAGCCTCATGGGTAACCTGACCAAAAACAGTATGTTTATTGAAGGTAAGATTGCTCGTTTGGTTTATACCTCACTTTACCGTATGCATCAGATTGCTATTCACGGTGCTGGTAAAGCTATGTTGGTCATTGCGGCTGAGAAAATCAGTAAGGTTGTACGCCCTAAGATGAAACTGCATTAAGTGGCCTGCGCACCTGAGCATTAGGCAGTTAGCCAAAAAAAAGCCCCTGAATGGGGCTTTTCTTATTAGAGATTCACTTACATCACGCGATTGGTTGTCATGAAACGAGAGTCTGAATCCGGCCCCGTGTTATCTGCGTACAACGTAACACCTGAGCGCAAACAAATATGGAGGTTCTGATGAGATTCTTCTGTTTCTTTTGGTAAAAGGTGCTCAACTACTGCTTTCTCATCCAGCAATTCCTGTTCAGTCGCTGTCATACGCTGACGACTGAATTCATTGATTTCGATGCCATGAACAATTTGATAACGACCATAATTACAACGCACCGGGAATGAGTAATAAACACCTTTAGTGATTCCGTAACTGCCATCACTGAGGATACCCATACTGATGATTTCGCCCGGTTCTGTACCCAGAACCCAATCACGCATCTGGTCTACAATCGCTTGTGCCGCTGAGGCTGCGCTGGACTGTCCTCGGGCATCAATAATTTCCGCACCACGCTTCTGTACCTTTGGAATGAACTCATCACGGTACCAAGCTGTATCAATCTGAGACATCGCCGATGTGCCCAGTATGGTTGCCTGATGCAAATCAGGATACTGAGTCGCTGAGTGGTTACCCCAGATCATGATGCCACCGATATCACGAGTGGTTGCTCCGCAATGATTTGCCAGAATACCTTTAGCTCGGTTGTGATCCAGACGGGTCAGACAAGTAAACTGAGATGGACTTAGGTCAGGTGCATTGCGACTGGCAATCAATGCATTGGTATTTGCCGGGTTACCCGTTACCAGAACTTTCACATCACGGTTTGCAAAATCATTCAGCGCTTTACCCTGACGGGCAAAAATTTCTGCGTTTTCTTCAAGCAGATCACTACGTTCCATACCCGGGCCACGTGGTTTGGCACCAACCAGAAGCGCGTAGTGAGCATTTTTAAATCCGTCTTCTACATTGTCGTGCAATGTAATGGTATGCAACAGAGGATAAGCACAATCCATCAGTTCCATTGCCACACCTCTCAGCGCGTTCATAGCATGAGGTAGTTCAATCAGTTGCAGAATCACTGGTTGATCTTTCCCCATCATTTCACCCGCAGCAATCTTAAACAGCAAACTGTAACTGATTGCCCCTGCAGCCCCTGTGACAGCAATGCGAACAGGACGTCTCATATTTTTAGCCTCTTGTTGTATTATTATACGTTCTGAAGTTAACGCTAATACAAAAGTATAATGATTTAATTCTGCAATGGAACCCTACCCCGGTACTGTTTATCAGGGTAAATACTTATCCTTTATAGTCCCCTAAGAGACTCGGACCTGAGGAAAATAGAAGAATCCTGATTTAACGCTCCTTCAATCATCTGCAAAAGTTTATCTTTATCCTTATTTAGAACACCTTTTAGAACCAGATAATTAGAAGCATGATCACTTCTGAAAATGGTTTTCTTAAGCTCAAGGTGCGAGATGAAAATCCGCATTTCTTCAATAAGCTGTCTTTGAGAAGACATTTTAAATTCGGGATACGATTCAAGAAGGCGTTGGTCGGTATGCTGAAAATATAAAACCAGTGTAGCGAGATAATCAGGCTGAACTTCATTAGCTAAACGTGCTGAATCAATAGCATGCTGCTCACTATGAGTTACACCACCCAGACCATTGATGATCATGACTGAAGATTTGATACCTGATTGTTTAATCTTAATCAGTGCATCTGCGGTGGTTCTGAAAGATTCTCCCTTCTCCACTGCTTGCAGTACGAAATCATTACCACTCTCCGCGCCAACGTAGAGCAAATTAAGGCCCAAATCATGTAATTCCGCGAGCTCTTCAACACTTTTGTTTTTCAAGTTTCTGGGGAGACAATAAGATGAAACACGAGAAACAGTGGGCAAGTATTTACGAATTGCTAACAATATTTCTTTGAGGCGCTTAAAGGACAACGCCATAGCATCACCGTCGGCAAGAAAAATTCTTCTGACATTGCCCAGTGCAGCGCTACAGCGCTTGATCTCTTCCTCAATCTCAGACTGGGATTTAGGACGAAACTTCTTCTGCGGCGCTGTATACATCTCACAGAAGGTACAGTTATTCCAACTGCAGCCATTGGTCACCTGAAGAATCAAAGAATTCGCTTCGCTTGGGGGGCGAAATACAGGTTCGATATAATTCACAGGCGGGTAAGCAAACATCTAACTCAGCGCTTTTGGGAAAAGTCGATGGAAATTATCGGTTGTGATCTCAGCCAACTCCTCGATAGAAACCCCTTTCAAATCGGCAATACACTGAGCCACATCCACAACAAATTTGGGTTCGTTCTTTTTACCGCGATGTGGCACAGGTGCCAGATAAGGAGCATCAGTTTCGATCAGAATTTTATCAAGCGGCACTTTTCTAACAACATCCCTGAGCTCTTCAGCATTTCTGAAGGTCACAATACCAGAGAAAGAAATGCTGTAGTTCATATCCATAGCTGCTTTCGCCATGTCCCAGCTTTCCGTAAAGCAATGCAGCACCCCAGCCGATTCAGGGTTACCATACTCCTTAATCATTTCCAGAGTATCACTACGGGCGTCACGAGTATGAACGATAACAGGTAGCTGATTTTCACCAGCCACTTGCAAATGTGTTCTGAAACTATCGACCTGCTGATCTTTAGTATCTGTTTGGTAATAGTAATCCAGTCCCGTCTCCCCAATCGCAACGATCTTATCCAGCTTGATCATTTCCTGAAGCTGTTCGCAAGTCACCGGTTCTTCAGCAGCGCTCAAAGGATGAACGCCCACCGAAGCATAAACAGATGGACTGCTCTTAATAAGCTCATACATGGATGGAAACTGCTGCATGGAAATTGAAACGCAAAGCATTTTGTTGACTTTGCACTCGTGAGCTGCATCCAGCATTTCGGAGAAACTATTTTCGTACGGGGACAGGTCTAACCTGTCGAGATGACAGTGTGAATCAATGAACATATTGGAATATTACTTACAAAGCGTTAGTTTTACGCTCTGAGTTAAGGGCACCGGCTAGGTAGGTTTCAATTTTGTTGACCAGTGAGGAGTCATCAGGAGACAGTTGAATACCAATTCCGGCTATGCGGCCGCCCTGAGAACCTTTAGGTGTGACCCATACAACCTTGCCCGTCACAGGAATTTTATCTTCCTCTTCCATAAGTTCTAGAAGCATGAAGACCTCTTCTCCGAGGTGATAAGAGCGCATGGTTGGGATAAACAACCCACCATTGGTGATGTAGGGAAGATATGCCTGGTATAACTCTTCCTTAGTTTTAATTGTCAGTGACAATATACCGTGGCTTAAACGTGGTACTGCGACCATATCTGCCAGACTCTCCTTACTTTAACAATGCTGCCCATTCAAGAAGCAAGCATTCCAACAGTAACTGTTTGTTGGGATTCTGCCTTAGCATGATCCCTCTGCGCTCTTCTTGCACTTTATCCGCTAACTTAAAGATTCTAACCGGGTCTATTTTTTTCGCAACTGCGGACAGCATATTATGAGCATCCTTTTGTCTTAGTATGCTGCTGTCAGCACATGCTGAAGAGCGTGCAATGTCCGTGAGAAGACTATAAACCCAACCCAGCACCATCTCCAGATCAAGTTTCTGCCAGCTTTGAGATACCTCAATCACTGTCCTTCTCTGTTTCAATATATCTGCCAAGCCCCTGATAACTTGAGCTCGGTGTTCGTTTAACCCTTCTTCAATATAGCGTAAAGCCTCTTCAGGGGATCCACGATTGATGTTAAGGATGTTAACTGCTTCATCTTCTTCAATGTCTATTTCAGAGCGTAACCAGGCCACAGCGTCGCTCTGATCCGGTGACGCGCAATCCACATGCTGACAGCGGCTTTTGATGGTTGGGAGAATTTGTCCCATTTTAGACGTAACGAGCAAAAGGACAGTTTCAGAACCCGGCTCCTCCAGCATTTTTAACAGCGCGTTAGCAGAAGCGATATTCATAGCATCAGCAGGATTAATTATCACAACACGATAACCACCCTGTTGAGCCGTACTGTAGATAAACTCTCCCAGTCCTCGAACCTGATCAACCTTAAGCTGCTTACCTTTTTCTTCAGGCTCCAGCAGATATAGATCGGGGTGACTTCCAGCGGCATTCAATTCACAAGACTTACAGCTGCCGCAAAGCCCTTGCGGTTGCGGTGACTGACAAAGAAGATATTGAGCAAAGTACTTGGCAAAACCAGCCTTACCAATCCCAGGCATACCATGCAGCAACAAAGCATGCGGCAATCTCCGCTCAGAATAAAGTTTAGCCAGGTGTGCAAAGCTTTCATCGAACCAGTTATGCGGAGACTTAAGTAACGACATGCTCAACTATCCAGATACTTTTTCACTGCAGTTAAAATCTGCACCTGAACGGATTCAAGATCCCGGGAAGCGTCAATTACTGCAAAACGCTCAGGTTCATTGTCAGCACGCATTAGGTATGCAGCCCGCACTTTTTCAAAGAAATTCAGTTTCTCTTGTTCGAAACGATCCGGAGCACTCCTTGCAGACGCGCGCTTTAAACCAATCTCTACAGGCAGATCCAGCAACAGGGTTAAGTCGGGATGCAGACCGTGCTGAACAAGTTTCTCGAGAAGTTGGATATTCTCAAGTTCAACACCCCTACCGCCACCTTGATAAGCGAAGGTGGCATCAGTAAAACGATCGCTTATAACCCAGGCCCCACGTTCGATGGCAGGACGAATAACATTCTCAATATGCTGAGCTCTAGCAGCAAACATAAGCAGAAGCTCGGTATCCTGACTAACCTTCTCTTCTCGGGGTGTCAGTAGCAATTCCCTGAGTTCTTCAGCAAGAGGGGTACCTCCCGGCTCTCGGGTAAGCACAACTTCAACTCCATGCTCTTTGAGAAGTTTACAAAGATAGTCAATGTTCGTTGATTTTCCGACACCTTCTGTGCCTTCAACGGTTATAAAGCGGCCTAATGTTTTGTTATTCATACAGATATCTTATTCCGCTAAGGTGATGAACGGTAGTCTTTCCTACGATTAATCTGATACTGGTGAACAGCCTTATTGTGTTCACGCAACGTCTCAGAAAAATAGTGACTGCCATCGCCTTTTGCTACAAAGAAAAGGGCTTTACCCTCTTGCGGATTTAATGCCGCATGGATTGCTTCACGACCCACCATTGCAATTGGCGTAGGTGGTAACGCTGGAATGGTATAGGTGTTATACGGCGTTGGCCTTAGTAGATCCGAACGACGAATATTGCCTTTGTACTTGTCACCCATTCCATAAATCACAGTAGGGTCTGTTTGCAGCCTCATGCCTTTATCTAAACGTCGGGTAAATACTCCGGCAATGACAGGCCGCTCATCTGCTCTCGCTGTTTCTTTTTCCACAATGGAAGCCATGATCAGGCTTTCATATGGATTTTTGTAAGGCAGGCCTGCTTTTTTCTTTTCCCATTCAGCAGTGAGCGTTTTCTGCAATAAAGCATGGGCGCGCTTGAGAAGTTCTGATGTTTTGGTATTGCGTTCGTAACTGTAAGTTTCAGCCAGGAAAACGCCTTCTGGATGCTCAAATTTCAGATCCAAGATAGCCAGCAATTCTTTCTCAGATAAACCTTCAAGGTCGTTGTTCAAAAATTCTGCTTTAGAGATCGATTCAATTAACTGCTTGAACGTGCTGCCTTCCACTATCGTGAAGCTGTAATTAATCGAGCGCCCTGAAGTTATAACTTCCATAAGCTCTACTGGAGTAATACCAGCGCTCAATAGGTATTCGCCTGCTTTTACCTGCACAGCTAACTTTGAATGGCGGCCATAAAGCTTCAGGTAAACTTCATCAGAGATAATGGACTTTGATTTAAGAGAGTTGATTATCTTATTGAAAGACCAGCCTTTTTTAACCTCAAAAACTGTATCTTCAGGTACATTCAATGATGTAATTAGATAGGACTGATAATCAC
>JASBRM010000018.1 GCA_030149405.1 Neptuniibacter sp.
TTTTGCAGGCCAGACTCAAACCACTCATTCAGTTTGTGGATCATCTGTTCCTGAACGCACTCATTTACCCAACCGCGCAGGAATTCTTCAAAGTCACCCAGCTTAAAGAAGTAGTGTTCAGATTCTTTCTCAATCGGTTTAGCACCAGACACAGCGGAGTATGCGTTTTTCAGCTCAACCGGACTGTAGGTTGCGCCACACTTCTCGCAGGAATCGCCGTACTGATCCGGTTCACCACACTTAGGACATTCGCCCTTAACGAAACGGTCCGGCAGGAACATCTCTTTTTCAGGGTCGTAAGCCTGAGTGATGGTCTTTTTAGCAATATGACCACCATCACGCAGAGCGGTGTAGATGGTGGACGCGAAATGCTTGTTCTCTTCAGAGTGAGTTGAGTAGTAGTTATCAAACCCAACCATGAAACCCGAGAAATCACGCTGGTGCTCTTCGCTGACTTTGTCGATAAGTTCCTGAGGCGTGATTCCCATCTGATCTGCTTTCAGCATGATCGGAGTTCCGTGGGCATCGTCTGCACACACATAGGTGCACTGATGGCCGCGTTGCTTCTGGAAACGAACCCAGATATCTGTCTGGATGTATTCCACCAGATGGCCCAGATGGATTGGGCCATTAGCGTATGGGAGTGCACTGGTTACAAGAATCTTACGTTTACTGTCGCTCATGAGCTTACTGAGAACCTGAAAGTGTAAAAAAATAGAGCGCAATTTTACGCTTTTTGTCTGCGTATATGAACCGGTAACTTATATTGTTTTGGGGGAGCCTACGAACAAGCCCTGTTAGTGCTCTGCACAGCCCTGAAATCTTTGCATAGGTGAAATGAACCGCTAATGGTCTTGGTGTTTTGTATAATCTGTAATGTAGCATATACGAATTTTAGGGCTGGCCTTTATGCCTAAGGTGCCAGGGGCTTCTGTGGTGCTCCACACTCGGTGTCAGAACTTCTTGCAAGGTCCTGACATTACTGCAAAGTCCTTCCTTGATTGTGAATCACCACAAAAGCCAGAGCACTAACAGGTCTTATTAGTAGGTTCCCTTGGGCCTCAGAGTTGTTAAAATAGCGCGCTTTTTATCAAACCTCTTTACCGATCCTTCGAGGCACGAATGTCCATAACTGTTGTTGACCCTACTCAATACGAAACCCAGCTAGAGCAGAAAAAAGAGTATGTTCGTGAGCAGTTTTCCGATTTTGATCTACCGGACATTGAGGTCTTTGAGTCGCCTCGTAGCCATTACCGTATGCGCTGTGAGTTCCGTGTATGGCATGAAGAAGACGATCTTTACTATGTGATGTTCGAGAAGGGCAACAAGCACGCGCGTATCCGTATTGATGAATTCCCAGTGGCGGCTAAGCCGATCCATGATGTGATGTTTAAACTGCTGGATGAGATGCGCCCGAATGAAAGCCTGCGCCGTAAACTTTTCCAGATCGATTTTCTCTGTACCTTAAATGGTGAACTGCTGGTGACTCTGCTATATCACCGTCCGATTGATGAAGCGTGGGAAGCAGAGGCAAGAAAGCTGAAAGAGAAGTTCAATATCCAGATTATTGGTCGCTCCAGAAAAACCAAGAAACTGCTCGATCAGGATTTTGTAATCGAGAAACTGGATATTAACGGTCGCGATTATATCTATAAACAGGTGGAGAACAGCTTCAGCCAGCCGAACGCCGAAGTCTGCCGTCACATGATTCAGTGGTCACTGGACGCTACCCAGAATGCGGGCGGTGATATGGTGGAGCTCTATTGCGGTAACGGTAACTTTACTCTGCCTCTGGCGCAGAATTTTGGCCGTGTTGTGGCAACCGAAATCGCGAAAGTATCTGTGCATGCGGCTAAGTACAATATCGAAGCCAACGGTATTGATAATGTGGATGTGGTGCGGATCAGCTCTGAAGAGTTCTCTCAGGTTTTGAGCGGCGAGATTGAAAAACGCAGAACCCGTGATCTGGGACTTGAGAGCTGTAACTTTACGACGGTACTGGTAGATCCACCGCGCTCCGGTCTGGATGACAACACGGTTAAGCAGGTACAGGAATATCAGAATATCCTGTATATCTCTTGTAACCCGGATACTCTGAAAGAGAATTTAGAGGTGATCACCCAGACCCATAAGCTGGAACGCTTCGCGATTTTTGATCAGTTCCCTTATACCGATCACCTTGAGTGTGGTGTTTATCTGAGCCGTAAGTAGCATTATTTGATACTTATAAGAAAAGAAGCCGGTTCACTCCCGGCTTTTTTTATATTTGCTGCTATTGGTCAACTACGACTGCTAGTATTAGCAGCTGACGGAGCGAATAATGCGATCACTTATATATATTCAGGGATTTGTGGCGTTTATCTGCATGGCATTTATCAATGCGTTTGTGGATTTAGGCCATAAGATCATTATCCAGAACACCTTATTCAAAGCCTACGACGGCGATGTGCAAATAGCACTGACTGCAATCGTTAACGGCCTTATTCTTCTTCCCTATATTCTCCTGTTTACACCTTCGGGTTTTCTCTCCGATAAATACCCTAAAAACCGGGTAATGAAGTTCACCGCCTGGGGCGCAGTTTTCATCACTTTGCTGATTACCCTGTGTTATTACCTGGGTCTGTTTATCCCAGCCTTTGCTCTGACGTTTGTTCTGGCGCTGCAAAGTGCGTTTTATTCGCCTGCCAAGTACGGTTACATCAAAGAGTTGGTGGGCGCTAATAACCTGAGTGAAGGTAATGCCTGGATACAGGCTGTGACTATGATCGCAATTCTCTCCGGGATTGTGGTGTTTTCTCTGTTATTTGAGATTCGTATTGAGGGCGCGATTCAGATGTCGCCGGAAGAGAGCGTACAGCGCAGTGCGCCTTTGGGCTGGTTGCTGGTGGGCGGATCTTTAATCGAATTACTGCTGGCGTATAAATTACCGCAATTGCAGGAAACGGATAAAAATGTGCACTTTGATAAAGCCGCTTATGTTTCCGGTAAAACTCTTAAATCCAATCTGTCTATGCTGCGTGGCAAGCGGGCGATCTGGTTGTCGATTTTTGGTTTGGCACTGTTCTGGTCGATCAGTCAGGTAATGCTGGCGGTATTCCCTGCCTTTGCCGAGGACCATTTGGGGCAGCACAACACCTTTGTTATTCAGGGCGTTATGGCATTGGCCGGTATTGGGATCATGATAGGTTCTACTCTGGCTGGTCGCTGGTCTAAACACTACATCAATGTGGGCCTGATTCCTGTGGGGGCGGTGGGTGTCGCCATCGGTTTGATTCTGTTACCGCAGATGGTCTCGATTGCGTTACAGACGTTTATCTTTATGGGCATTGGTTTGTTTGGCGCTTTGATGTGTGTGCCACTGAATGCTCTGATTCAGTTCCATGCTTCGGAACATGAGATGGGCAAAGTTCTGGCCGGGAATAACTTTATCCAGAACATTCTGATGCTGAGCTTCCTGGTCGCAACGGTTATGTGTGCCTGGATTGGGATTGATAGCTATTGGCAGCTGATTTTGCTGTCGGTCATTGGTATCGCAGGCGCCGCTTTTGCCATCAAAGCACTGCCCCAGGCGTTTATTCGATTGCTGGTTATGTTTATGTTCAAACGTAAATATAACCTTCAGGTTCTGGGATTCGAGAACCTTCCTGAAGATGGCCAGGGAACCTTATTGCTGGGTAACCATATCAGTTGGTTGGACTGGGCCATGATTCAGATCGCATGCCCACGACATATCCACTTTGTAATGGAACGCAGCATTTACGAACGCTGGTATCTGCGTTGGTTCCTGGATATCTACAAAGTCATTCCAATTTCCAGAGGTACCAGCAGACAGGCTTTGGCGAAAGTGAATGAGTTACTGAGTGCAGGCGAGGTGGTTTGTCTGTTCCCTGAGGGCGCTATTAGCCATATCGGTCAGTTGGGCGAATTTAAACGTGGCTTTGAAAGGGCTTGTGAGGGTGCCACTGGATCAATCGTACCGTTTTATCTGCGTGGACTCTGGGGCAGCCGATTCTCCAGATCTACAGATAAGATGAAAACCATTCGCAGCACAGGTTCAAAACGAGATGTTATTGTTGCCTTCGGTGAGCCTCTACCCATCCATAGTTCTGCTGCGGATGTTAAGAAGAAGGTGTTTGAGCTTTCAATCCATACCTGGGAGAAACATACACAGACGCTGGAAACGCTTCCTAATGCCTTTATTCGCACAATGAAAAATTCCAGTTCCGGTTATGCGATTGCGGATGTGGATGGTGGGCCGCTTAGTCAAAAGAAATTACTCACGGCTTGTGCTTTGTTTAGCAAACGCCTGAAAAAGACCCAGGGTCAGAATATAGGCCTGTTGATACCAACATCATCAGCGGGTGCGATTGCCAATATGTCCGCATTAATGGCTGGGAAAACGGTCGTTAATATCAACTTTACGGCGGCTGAGAATTCGGTGAATTCAGCACTGGAGCAGGCTGAAGTAAAAACCATTCTTACCGCACATAAGTTTGTTACTAAGTTGAAGGCCCGGGGCATTAATCCCGAGAGCTGGTTTGCGGGTCGGGATGTCATCTATATGGAAGATGTCAAAGCAGGTATTGGTAAAGTGGAAGCTCTAATGACATTTCTTGCTACATCAATTTTGCCTACGTTTATCCTGCAACAGGTTCTGTGTAAATCAGCTGATATTGAAGATACAGCCGCAATATTATTCTCGTCAGGTAGTGAGGGTGAACCAAAGGGTGTAATGCTCAGTCACCGCAATATTATGGCAAACCTGAAGCAAACCTCAGATGTACTTAATGTCAGAGGTGATGATTGCATTATGGCAACGTTGCCGCTGTTCCATGCTTTTGGCCTGACTGTGACCTGCTTTATGCCTCTGATCGAAGATATGCCTGTGGTGTGTCATCCAGATCCGACTGAT
>JASBRM010000020.1 GCA_030149405.1 Neptuniibacter sp.
TTCCGATCACATCATCGGCTTCAACGCCGTCTTCAACAATCAAAGGAAAGCCCATCGCTTTGATGATGTTGTGGATTGGTTCTACCTGACTTCTCAGGTCATCGGGCATCGGTGGGCGTTGGGCTTTATAGTCACTGTAGATCTCATCCCGGAAGGTTTTGCCCTTAGCATCAAAGATCACCGCTACAGGACTTTCCGGATATTGTTTGATCAGGCTTCTCAGCATTGATGTCACTACACGGATAGCACCAGTAGGGATTCCAGCCGAATTTCTTAAGTCTGCTTGCTGTGAAGCAAAGAATGCACGGTATAAATAGGAGGAACCGTCGACTAGAATGAGAGGAGAGTTTGAAGGTTGGCGCTGTTCGCTCATCGCTGTATCCGGTAGATTAATCTTGAAGGAACAGATCATAGTCGATTCACCGCGCCGCCAAAACCAACGGAAAGGAATTACAATGAAAAAATTGCTGTTAGCTGCTCTGCTGCTGGTTTCTCCCCTGGGTTATGCAGAGGTTCCACCTCTTGTTGATGAAAATGAGCCACAGATCACTATTTTCCATTCTGATGACAACACTTATTACGAATACCGTATAAATGGTGCACTCAAGGAAATAAAAGTAGTTCCAAAAAACGGTAAGGAATATTATCTGGTCCCGGCACCTGGAGAGGGTGAATTTATCCGCCACGAGGAATCACAACTGCTGGTTCCTAAATGGGTATTGTTCCGCTGGTAATAGAGAATAAGTTTTGGCTGTATACACTCAACTAGACGCAGAAGATATCAAGCAACTGCTATCAGATTATGATCTGGGAGCGCTGGATAGCTTTAAAGGTATTGATGGCGGTATCGAAAATACCAACTACTTTGTCACCTTATCCTCACAAAGCAAAAAGAGTGAGTATGTACTCACTCTTTTTGAAGAGTTGAGCTATGAAGAGCTCCCTTACTTTATTGAGCTCTGCCAATGGCTGTCTGATCGGAATGTTCCAGTACCGTTCGCCATTAAAGATCGCAATGGGATTGGCCTTAAGAAAGTTAAAAACCGACCCGCGGCGCTACAACCCAGATTTTCTGGAGGTCATGTTGCGCAGCAAGATCTTACGACCGAGCATTGTGCTTCCATAGGTAAAATTCTGGCGCAGTTCCATGTTGCAGCTCAGGACTTTTACCTGCAACGTCAGGCTCACAGAGGCGTTTTCTGGTGGCGCAGGGAAAGCCAGATTTTGAGGCCGAAACTTAGTTCTCAGGATCAAGTAGTCCTTGTTGATGAGGTTGAAAAGTTTGATCGATTACGTGAACAGCCTGGAAATATTCCCCTTGGAACAATCCATGGAGACCTATTCCACGACAACGCCTTAATCGATGATTCAAACGTGACCGCAGTTTTGGACCTCTACAACGCAGCCAGCGGATATCTGCTCTATGATCTGGCGATCGTTGCCAATGACTGGTGCTGTAATCCAGACGGTTCGATTGATCCTGTGAAAGAAAAGGCGCTTCTGAAGGCCTATGCTGAAGTTCGCCCTTTTACATCTGATGAATACCTGGCTTGGCCGGTTCTGAGTTGCACTGCTGCTATGCGATTTTGGCTTTCACGCCTAATCCCTTGGCTGGATAAAGACAACACTCAGAAGCTAAAAGATCCGGATGAATTAAAACGAACACTTATCTTCCGCAGAGAAAACCCAGGGCAGTTACCCTAAATCAACCGCAAGCCTCCAACACTGCTTTACGCTGCATATGTCTAATCGAGTTGCGGGTATCTTTTAGGTCCTCAACCACTTTGCTTCGATAGTTTTGAGAACGAGGATCTACTGCTTTCTTACTGGAGACCACTTCCCACTCTTTCAGGTCTGCCCCCTGAGAAATGAGTCTCATCAAATCAAAACCATCGGTGAGAGAATCAATGGGAACTTGCCCTTTGAGTAATACAACTTCCTCTCCCGGACGGCACGCAATTCGAGTCTCAGCAAAATTAAAGAAGTATTCCGCTTGGGATTGAGAGAAATAGATGGGCAATTCCATGCGTTTTGGGTGGCTTGCTAAGTTCAGCTCTCCCTGACTGTTCCACCGAGTTAATACATAGATATCTTGGAGCATAGAATACCTTCGACTTTTTTATTGCTTTTGTACGTCAAAAAACAGCACCGATATTAGACTATGTGATTAAAAAAAAGCCAGAATTTTTGTAATTTATTTACAAAAAATACCAAAATCATCCAGATTTACATTATTGGTATTACCAATACGGCCTGAAATGTAGTCAAATTTCATATTTTTACCTCTGCCCTATGTGTAAAGGTACCGTTATAATCACTCACTGATTATTTATACAGTTCCAAGGTTTGTAATGGACGTAACCCACATTATCGATTCACTCAACGACGCTCAACGTAACGCGGTAACCGCCCCGGTACAGAACCTCTTAGTTCTGGCAGGTGCCGGTTCTGGTAAAACCCGCGTACTGGTGCATCGAATTGCCTGGCTGATTCAGACGGAAGGCATCTCTCCTTATTCTTTGATGGCAGTAACCTTTACCAATAAGGCTGCCAAGGAGATGCGCGGCCGAATTGAAGATCTTCTCGGTATTAATACCAACGGAATGTGGGTGGGTACCTTCCATGGACTGGCTCATCGTTTATTACGAGCGCATTGGCAGGATGCCGGGCTACCGGAAAACTTCCAGATTATGGACAGCGATGATCAGCTTCGTCTGATCAAACGCCTCGCTAAAGAGATGAATCTGGACGATAAACGCTGGCCCGCACGCCAGTTTCAGTGGTACATCAACGATAAAAAAGATGAAGGTCTGCGTGCCAAACATA
>JASBRM010000038.1 GCA_030149405.1 Neptuniibacter sp.
GCAAGAAGGGCTTCCTCAAGCGCTCGAAGTGTTTCGATATCCAGATCGTTAGTTGGTTCGTCAAGCAGCAGTACGTTGCCGCCTTCTTTGAGCAGCTTCGCCATATGCAGGCGGTTGCGCTCACCACCGGAAAGATCTTTAACAAATTTCTGCTGGTCGCCGCCTTTAAAGTTAAAACGGCCACAGTAAGATCGTGATGGAGTTTGGTAATTGCCAACGGTGATAATGTCCTGACCGTCAGAGATCTCTTCGAAAACAGTCTTATCGCCGTTTAGGTCGCGAGACTGGTTTACATAAGCCAGTTCAACTGTAGAACCAATTTCAATTTCACCCGCATCCGGTTGTTCTTCGCCAGCGATCATACGGAAGAGTGTGGATTTACCCGCACCGTTACCACCGATGATGCCAACGATTGCGCCCTGAGGAATTGAGAAGCTCAGGTTCTCAAACAGGACTTTATCGCCGTATGCTTTGGAAACGTTTACGGCATCGATCACTTTGTCACCTAAACGTGGCCCAGGTGGAATATAGATCTCTTGAGTCTCATTACGAGTCTGGAACTCTTTCGAGTTCATCTCTTCAAACTGTTTCAGACGTGCTTTGGACTTGGATTGACGCCCCTTGGATCCCTGGCGAACCCACTCCAGCTCGGCAGCAACAGATTTACGGTGGGCGGCTTCCTGTTTGGCTTCCTGTTCCAGGCGTGCTTCCTTCTGCTCTAACCAGGAAGAGTAGTTGCCTTCGTATGGAATGCCGCGGCCTCGGTCCAGTTCCAGAATCCAGCCAGCAGCGTTATCAAGTAAATAACGGTCGTGGGTGATTGCCACAACAGTGCCTGGGTATTCCTGCAGGAAACGCTCAATCCATGCAACCGATTCTGCATCCAGATGGTTGGTTGGCTCGTCCAGCAATAGCATGTCTGGCTTATCCAGCAGTAACCGGCACAGAGCTACACGGCGTCTTTCACCACCGGACAGGTGCTTAACTTCTGCATCCCAGGCTGGCAGGCGCATTGCGTCCGCTGCACGCTCAAGGGCGGTATCCAGGTTATGACCATCTTTTGCCTGGATCAGGTTTTCGTATTCAGCCTGTTTCTTAGCCAGTTCGTCAAAGTCAGCGTCTGGTTCAGCGTAAGCTGCGTAAACGGCTTCTAAACCGTCGAGCGCTTCTTTTACATCTGCAACAGCCTCTTCAACAATTTCGCGAACGGTTTTGGTCTCATCCAGTTCCGGTTCCTGGGGTAGGTAACCCACATTGATGCCTGGCATTGGGCGTGCTTCACCAATAATCTCAGTATCGATGCCTGCCATGATGCGCAACAGGGTGGATTTACCCGCGCCATTCAGACCCAGAACACCGATTTTTGCACCTGGGAAAAAGGAAAGAGAGATATCTTTAAGGATTTCACGCTTTGGCGGAACAATCTTGCCAACGCGGTTCATTGAATATACGTACTGAGCCATGCAGTAATCCGTCTTTTTAAACTATCAAATAATGACGCGATTCTACCGGAAACAGACTATCAATGGCTATCTTGATCCGGATCAAATAACCGCAATAGCGCTCTTTTTATTGAGTTCTAGACTGAAAATGGAGAGATATAAAAATAACCAGATCATGAAGAGGAGGTGAGTCTGATGGGTGACTTAACACGTTTCAACAGTCTGTTTGATGATACTTTCTTTAATAACTTCTTCCGTCCGGTGGCTTCTGATAAAGGTGAGCGCGTGCCCGCGATAGATGTACATGAGTCTGAAAATGGCTACTGCGTCAAAGCAGATCTACCAGGCATCAACAAGGAAGATATCCACGTTACATTGGAAAATGGTGTGCTGACGATTTCAGCGGAAACCAAGCAGGAAGATAAACAAGAGAAAGATGGCAAGATTATTCGCCAGGAACGTCATTTTGGGCAGTATGTAAGGCGTCTCTCAGTGGGTGATGATGTTGATCCTGCAACGATCAAAGCGCGTTTTGAAAATGGGGTGCTGCAGTTGGATCTGCCAAAACCAGAACCTAAAGCAACGGAAAGCACAAAAGTAGCGATTGACTGAACGGCGTTAAACCAAAGAAGGCCTGTAACCGTAAAACGTTACAGGCTTTTTTGTTGAGTAAAATTGAAGCAGTTTTGAGGCGGATTCAAGTGTATCTGAGAAAATGTTTCGCTATAATACGCGCTTTCCCAATTCCCAAATGGTTTTTAGCTGGAATTTTCTGGCGGCTTTGCCGTTGTTAATGCAGCTGAACAGGGTTCACATTCTATTCAGGGGACAGAAACTCCTATGTTTAGCAAAGATATGACTATCGCTGATTTCGACGCTGACCTGTGGTCTGCAATGCAGGCTGAGACGGTTCGTCAGGAAGAACACATCGAACTGATTGCGTCTGAAAACTACACAAGCCCACGCGTAATGGAAGCTCAGGGCTCTGCGCTGACTAACAAATACGCTGAAGGTTATCCAAACAAGCGTTACTACGGCGGTTGTGAGCATGTGGATGTAGTTGAGCAGTTGGCGATTGATCGTGCTAAAGAGCTGTTTGGTGCAACATACGCTAACGTTCAGCCTCACTCTGGTTCCCAGGCAAACGCAGCGGTATACATGGCTCTGTGTAAGCCAGGCGACACTATTCTGGGTATGAGCCTGGCACACGGTGGTCACCTGACTCACGGTGCAGCAGTATCTTTCTCAGGTCGTATCTACAACGCTGTTCAGTATGGTCTGAACCCAGAAACAGGTGAAATCGACTACGCAGAAGTGGAACGTCTGGCTGAAGAACACAAGCCAACTATGATTGTTGCAGGTTTCTCTGCTTACTCTCGTGTTGTTGATTGGCAGCGTTTCCGCGACATCGCGGACAAAGTGGGTGCTTTCCTATTTGTAGATATGGCGCACATTGCTGGTTTGGTTGCTGCGGGCGTTTACCCATCTCCAGTCGGTATTGCTGATGTTGTGACGACTACAACTCACAAAACACTGGGCGGCCCACGTGGTGGTCTGATCCTGTCTGCACGTGCTGACGAAGATCTGCAGAAGAAACTGAACTTTGCAGTATTCCCAGAATCTCAGGGCGGTCCACTGATGCACGTTATCGCTGCTAAAGCGGTTTGCTTCAAAGAAGCGATGGAAGCAGAGTGGAAAGAGTATCAGGCTCAGGTTGTTAAGAACGCACAGGCGATGGCTGAAACGTTCAAGTCACGTGGTATCAAGATCGTATCTGACGGTACTGATGATCACCTGTTCCTGGTGGACATGATCGACAAAGAGTTCACTGGTAAAGATGCTGACGCTGCTCTGGGCCGTGCCAACATCACAGTAAACAAGAACTCTGTACCAAACGATCCACGTTCTCCGTTTGTAACATCGGGCCTGCGTATAGGTACTCCAGCGGTGACTCGCCGTGGTTTCAAAGAAGCTGAAGTTACAGAACTGACTAACTGGATCTGCGATATTCTGGACGATATCAATAACGACGACATCATTGCTCGTGTTAAAGAGCAGGTTAAAGAGATCTGCGCTCGTTATCCTGTATATAAGTAAGAGTACAAGTAAGTGCTTCTCCAGCTGTAAGTTGTAGCTGGAAAAATGTACAATCCCCGGGCTGCCTTAATGGCAGCCCTTTTATTCTCAGGAATTCACCCTTAGAGAATAATAAACGCTCTTTACTCAGGAACATTTGATGCATTGTCCGTTTTGTAGTGCCAATGAAACCAAAGTTGTCGACTCCCGTCTGGTTGCAGAAGGCCAGCAGGTGCGTAGACGCCGGGAATGTACTCAATGTAATGAGCGCTTTACCACCTATGAAGCAGCAGAACTGCTTATGCCTCGTCTGATCAAAGCCGATGGCACCCGTCAGCCTTTTGATGATGACAAACTCCGTGCCGGCATCCATCGAGCACTGGAGAAACGTCCCGTTTCAATTGAAGAAATAGAAGCCTGTATCAGCCGTATTAAACATCGCCTGCGCGCGACCGGTGAAAGGGAACTGCCTTCACGTCAGGTAGGCGAAGAGGTTATGGCTGAGTTGCGTAAGCTCGACGAAGTCGCTTATGTACGTTTCGCGTCTGTATACAGAAGTTTTCAGGATATCAACGAATTCAAGACTGAGATTGAACGACTGTCCAAAGAGCATGATGCTGCAGAGGAACAGTAGATGACTGGGTGGAGCGGAGCTGATCAGGATTATATGGCGCGGGCTATACGTTTAGCCCGAAATGGCCTGTACACCACGAACCCAAACCCAAGAGTTGGCTGTGTTCTGGTGAAAGATGAAGAGATTGTCGGAGAAGGTTTCCACTTTCGTGCCGGAGAAGGTCATGCTGAGGTGAATGCCTTGGCAATGGCAGGGGAAAAAGCGCAGGGCGCAACAGCCTATGTAACTCTGGAACCCTGCAGTCACTATGGTCGTACGCCGCCATGCTCAGAAGCCTTAATTAAGGCCGGCGTATCTCGCGTGGTTGCCGCCATGGTTGACCCCAACCCTCAAGTGGCTGGTCGCGGCTTAAGCATGTTGGAAGAGGCTGGAATTACTGCTGAATCAGGGCTGCTTGAAGATGAAGCAAAGGCTTTGAACCCAGGTTTTATTAAACGGATGGAGACGGCCTCGCCGTTCGTAAGAATTAAAATGGCGACCAGCCTGGATGGCCGTACCGCAATGGCATCAGGTGAATCGAAATGGATTACCGGTCCGGCAGCGCGTTCTGATGTGCAGAAATTACGTGCGCAAAGCTCGGTGATTCTGACTGGCATTGAATCTATTCTGAAAGATGATTCAGCTCTTACCGTAAGAGAAGAACAATTGGAACTGGATAATGCCGATGAGATTGTTAAACAACAGCCGCTGCGTGTGGTATTGGATTCAGAACTGCGTTTACCGCTCAAGGCGTCGATCTTAAAACAACCGGGTCGCACTCTGATTGCTACGGTAAACAATAACGCTGAAAAAATAGCCGCTTTGGAAGCTGCGGGTGCAGAAATCGCTATAATGCCTGCAGAAGAGGGGCGTGTAGCATTACGCCCATTACTGGAAAAACTGGCCTTAGACGAACAATGTAATGAACTGTTGGTTGAAACCGGAGCAACACTTGCCGGAGCTTTCATTCAACAGAAACT
>JASBRM010000067.1 GCA_030149405.1 Neptuniibacter sp.
CTGAATTGCGTAAACAGTTTATCAATGTCCGCAAAGGCATAGTGCCAGACGTTAATCTTCTGGGTTATACCGCAGCCATTGCAGCCTATAAGGATGGTGATGAGTGGAACGAAAAGCAGTTGAATTATCTTCGGGAGAATCGTGATTTTCTGATGAAAGAGATAAACCAGATCCCGGGGTTAAAACTTAATCCCATTGAAGCAACGTACCTCGCATGGATTGATGTCTCAGGCGCAAAGCTCTCCAATCCGGCTCACTTCTTTGAGCAAGCGGGTGTAGGTATGTCTCCTGGCAGGGATTTTGGCGACTCCAACTTTATGCGTCTGAACTTCGGTTGTACCCGCAGCACATTGGTGGAAGCGGTAAAACGTATCAAAGCGGCTCTGGTGAACGAACTACCCGCTTAACTTTTAGACTTAACCACCGACAGGCATGGTTTGGCTTCCTTACCGTGCCCATCAGGATGCGTCTTTTGAAACTGTTTATGCTGCGCCAGACTCATCGTCAAAAAATCCATGCGGTTGGACTTGATTGAATCCCGCACGACCTCCGCAATGATCTCTGCCACCGAAACATCACACCCGGTATCCAGAAAATGCTTGTGGTAAACAAAGGTGATTTTTGCCCAGGCTTCTGGCCGGAACTGGCAGATAAAGCTATCTCGAAACGACTTGCGAGCATCAGCCAAACATTCATCAACCAAAAGGGAACAATCCCCTATTTCCGGGGCCAACAATTCCATACAACAGCAAGTCTGATCTCTAAGCTGACCAATCTCCATGACTTAATCCAAGTTGTTGATCATTCTTAAGCTTAGACGTTGGTTTGGTTTTAGCTATGGGAGCCGTGCTCCCTTATAAAAAATCCTAAGCCCTGGTGTGATCAAATGGAAGAACTGACGCTATCGATTCACTTTTTTGAGCCAACATAAGCAAGCGATCAACCCCCAAAGCCACGCCTGAGCATTCAGGCATGCCTGCCTTAAGTGCTGAAACTAACCGAGTATCGAGAGGACGTTGGGGTAAATCCAGTAACGCTCTTTGTTGTTGGTCTGCTTCTAAACGTGACTGTTGTTCCTGCCAATCGGTTAACTCATAGTAACCATTGGCAAGCTCAACGCCGTTTACGAAGAGTTCAAAACGCGCTGCAACCTCCACACCATCCTGACGGGTTCTTAAACGCGCCAACGCTGCCTGTGAAGCAGGATAGTCCGTCACGAAAACAGCTGAAGTTTGTTTCAACTGTGGTTCAATCACATGGGACATCAATAGGTTGAGCCAGGTGTCACGATCCTCATCATCTAACTCTATTTCAAGATGTTTTAATGTCTCAGACTTCAACTCTGTCGCACTTAATGATTCCGGGCGAATGCCTAAATGGCGATCAAACAGATCTGTATAGGTGACCCGCTCAATTTCTGCCAAATCCAGTATCGGGAAAACCAACTCAGAAATTTCATCCATGAGTTCAGAGTCATTCATCCCCGGTCGGTACCACTCCAACATGGTAAATTCGGGGTTATGCCGGTTGCCGTATTCGCCATTACGAAACACTTTGCTCATCTGGTAGATTGCTCCACTGCCAGCAGCAAGGAGGCGCTTCATTGCGTATTCCGGGGATGTTTGTAGATACAGCGGCACCCGCTCCTGTCCCACAGAAGCATGATAATTAACCTCTATGCTATCAATGAAAGGATCACTGACAGCACAGTGAGACATCACCGGAGTGTCCACTTCTAATACTGAGCGTTGTTGGAAAAACTCACGGATATACCGAAACAACTCTGCTCGTGCTCGAAGGGTTTCAATGGATGCTGAAGGTTGCCAATCACTCATTGTAAGAACCTCAAACAAAAACGGCAGCCTAAAGGCTGCCGCTGTATGACTCGATGAAAATTACGCGCGAGAAACGTACTCACCCGTACGAGTATCAATCTTCAGCACTTCGCCTTCGTTAATAAACAGAGGCACACGAACCACAGCACCTGTGCTAAGGGTTGCTGGTTTAGAACCACCCTGTGCAGTATCACCTTTCAGGCCAGGATCAGTCTGTGTCACTTCAAGTTCAACGAAGTTAGGTGGCGTAATTGCAATCGGGTTACCATTGAACAAAGTAACTGTGACTTGATCTTGTTCTTTCAACCACTGTTTGGAGTCAGCAACAGCATTCTCATCAGCACCAACCTGCTCGAAAGTGTTTGGATCCATGAAGTACCACAGCTCACCATCGTAGTAAGAGTATTCCATGCTGGTATCCATTACATCAGCCTGTTCAACGCTCTCACCCGACTTAAAAGTACGCTCCCAGATACGACCGGACATCAGGTTACGCAACTTAACACGAGTAAACGCCTGACCCTTACCTGGTTTTACAAATTCAACGTCAACCATTGCGCATGGATCGCCGTCGATCATTACTTTCTGACCATTTTTGAACTGGTTAGTAGAAATGTTGCCCATAATGTTCTCTGTATCTCTTGTAATAGTTTCTCGACTGACAACACTCGCCAACCGTAAAATTGACAGACATTCTACTTGAAAGGAAAATGCGAGCAACTTTCAGAGGCCAATCCGTAACAAATCATTATGAATTCCCTGCCAAATATTCTTCAGATTTCGGATAAGCCCAGCTGGCAACAGTTACTAGGCAATACAATTGATGATCCAGCACAGCTTCTAAAACTTTTGGAACTTCCTGAGTCTCTGCTAGACGGAGCCAGGCTGGGAAACAGTCTCTTCTCATTGAAAGTCCCTCTGCCCTTTATTCAGAAAATGGAAAAAGGTAATCCTCATGATCCTTTACTCAGGCAGGTGTTGCCTTTAGGGGAAGAGGAACAGGATGTTCCCGGTTTCATTAGTGATCCACTAGGTGAGATGAACGCTAATCCACTGGATGGCATGATTCACAAATACAAAGGACGGGTTTTACTGATCTTAAGTGGTGCCTGTGCGGTAAATTGCCGGTACTGCTTCCGCAGAGAGTTTCCATATTCCGATAACCGTCTGGGAAGTGAGCAATGGGATAAGATTCTTGATTACCTTCGGGCTGACTCCAGCATCAAAGAGGTGATTTTTTCTGGTGGTGATCCACTTGCCACGTCGGATTCTCGTCTGCAACGCATGATCAAAGACCTTGAAAGCATTCCCCACCTGACTAGGCTACGTATCCATACTCGTTTGCCGATTGTGATTCCCCAACGAATCACTGCAGAACTAGTCGAAATACTCAACGGTAACCGTTTTGACACCGCGCTGGTTCTACATGCGAACCATGCCAATGAAATAGATGATGAACTTGGCAGTAAGGTACAGTTTCTGAAAAAAAATCAGGTTACCGTGCTTAACCAGTCGGTTTTACTGAAGGGCGTTAATAATTCTCTCGAAGATCTCAAGAACCTCAGCGAAACTCTGTTTCATCATGGAATTCTGCCCTATTACCTGTTCACTCTTGATCCGGTAAAAGGTGCCGCTCATTTTGACGTTCCGGATCAGCAAGCCATCCAATTGCACCAGCAGTTGCAAGCTGAACTCCCGGGATATCTGGTTCCAAAATTGGCTCGTGAAATTCCGGAACGCCCCTCTAAAACCTTACTCATATAAAAGATCATGAAACCTTTTCATTTAAAGGGTTATTAACTGTATAAAATTCGAACACTGCCGATAGCCTCCGAACAGCCATAAAAGAAATTTCAGGTGATGCCATGAGGATCGCGGCGGCAGATATCTCTCTGGATTCCAGCACAAGCAAAAGGACAACCACTGAGATCAAGGAAGAATTAACCAAGGGTTATGTCCGTATGGGCGAAGCTTTTAACAAAGATAATTTAGTTAAAGGCGTGCATATGGAACATTCCAGTACGAACACAATCAGTGAAGTTCAAAAAAGTGAACTGACCTACTCCGATCTTAGGCGCCAACAGCTGACTCAAGATGTTGGAAAATACTCTCTGGATCAGTTACTGCATCAGGCTGCAGACAGCGATAATGATGGTTTGCTCGAACTCTCACCGGAAGATCGCTTCAAAATTGAGTTGATGAAGAAAATCTTTGAATCACTGACCGGCAAAAAATTCAGTGTCGGCATGCTGGATATTGGCGGTGTTTCAGGTAAAGGCTCCGATACCGGTTCAGAACAACCTGAACAAATTGAATTAAATTTCGACAGTGCTAGCAGCTTAGACTTCGGTTTTTCATACAGCTTTCAACGTACTGAAACTACAGAAGAAAACATGAGTTTCAATGCTGCGGGTAAAGTAATAACCGCAGATGGGCAAACCCTGAACATTGATCTCAACCTGAATTTAAGCCGCTCGTTACAGGAAAGCATCGGCTTCCAGCTTCACGCCGGTGCCGCGCTGAAAGACCCATTGGTTATTAATTTTTCCGGAACAGCCGCTGAACTCACTGGAAGAACCTTCGAGTTTGATCTGGACGTTGATGGTGAAGCGGAACTGGTACACCAACTGAACGAACAAAGCGGTTACATTGCTCTGGATAAAAACGCTAATGATCAGGTGGACGATGGCAGTGAACTCTTTGGCGCAACCAGTGGTAATGGATTCAAAGAACTCGCCCAGTATGATTCTGACGGCAATGGTTTTATTGATGAAGCCGACCCAATATGGGAGCAACTCAGAATCTGGGTCCAGCATAACGACGGAAGCCAAAGCATGTTTACCTTAGCAGATAAAGGCGTTGGGGCTCTGTATCTGGGTTATACAGAAACACCCTGGGAGCTGAGTGCGGGAGAACATTCTGATCAGATGGCAGGTAAAGTAAGAGCAACTGGGTTATTTATCGCTGAAGATGGCAGTTCGAGCACTCTGCAGCAAGTGGATCTGGTCGTTTAGACCCAATCAATCTTTCTTAGGTGCAGGCGCCATTGGGAAAGCAGTGATGGTACCTTTAGCATCGCTCACCTTTGCGACACCTTCGTGCGACACCTCATCAATACGAATCACTGCATGGCTTGGCACATAGGAGCGTTTCACACCAGCGAACTGATTTTTCAGCTTCTCTTCACCAGGATCAATCACCAGATCCGACTGACTACCAAATACGAACTCTTCTATTTCAAGAAAGCCCCATAGATCACTTTGATAAACATGTTTTGCATAGAGCTCAAATACCTGATCCTGATTAACAAAAATCACTCGGTAGATTCGATCTTCTGTTTTAGCCATTTTAACCTTGAGAAACTGCGTTTAGAGGGAGCAACGTTGCAAGCCTATTTATAAGGTCAAGCTCAGCCAATTCAACCTAAGGAACCTGCGAATAAGTCCCATAGGTTCTCAGTGGGCTATCAAATGGCAAGATACGCGAAAGTTAGCGCAGTGAAATGTCGAGACCTTTTCAAGCTGACTGACAAAGTAGGTGGCCATTTAACAGCCCACCCTGCGGGGCTTAATGAGCAACCGTATCACCGCGTTAAGAATTTTCGCCAGGCAACCAGCATGGCTGTAATTCTTGCCTTGTGCTCCGATTGCTCGTTAAGCCTGAGTCGTATGTGACTTGTTCGCAAGCCCCTAAAGGTTTCAACTATGCACCTGAGTACATACACACCGGGTCTTGATCGAGATGTTCAATGGCTTGTTTCAACGCAATCGTTCGAGAATTGCAGAAATTGTCGCGAGTTAAGCGGGATTCAAGTCCCAGCTTGAGAAGTTTATCTTTAGATTCTTCTTTGAGCACAACAATCGAGACATGTTTACCCAGATCCAGAGCTTCCAACACAACGTTCTCGATTGATAAGGCCATGGTATCGTCCAGAAATGACACGTCACTCAAGTCAAAAATAACCGCGTCATGATTCGCTATATCCTGCCGCTCTCGCGCAATAGCTTTGGAAACACCAAAGATCATCGCTCCAGATAAATAAAACAGCAGTACACGTCCATCGGCCTGATTCAGAAGTTCCTTTTGCTCAGTATCCAAAGGCAGTTCATCATCAACATCGGACATCGCGCGAACTTTCTGCGCCTCAACCAAAGAAAGCTTCTGAATAATGATGATATTGGCTACAAAAACCCCAATACCTACCGCAACAATCAGATCAACAAAAACGGTCAACAGCAGCACCGTATACATGATCAAGGTACTGTGGCGGGAAACCCTGTGCGCACGCTTGATAAAGGACCAATCCAGAATATCAACGCCCACTTTTACCGCGATGGCCGCAAGTACAGCGAGCGGAATATTTTCGATCAAGGATGCAGCACCAAACACCGCGATCGCAAGCGCAAGGACACGTACTACACCTGAAAGCGGCGTCCTCCCCCCCGACTGAATATTAACGACGGTCCCCATAGTCGCACCGGCACCAGGCAAGCCACCAAACAGGCCTGACATAATGTTTCCAAGTCCCTGACCTACCAGTTCCTTATTTGAATTATGTTCGGTACGTGTCAGGTTATCCGCAATAACCGATGTAAGCATGGAGTCAATACAGCCCAGCATTCCCAAAACCATCGCTTCAACGAGCATGATACTCAGCTCAGCATGGGTAAAATGCGGGATGACTAAAGAAGGTAGCGAAGCATCAATTTCACCAATTCTTTGAATCTGTTCAAAGTCAAAAACAATGACAGAAACTACACTCACAAAGACCAGGGCAATGAGCTGGGGCGGCAGGTATTTTTTCAGTTTTTCCGGCGTATTGAACAGCAGTTGCAAGGTAACAATGAACAGCAGCAGCTCTCCTAAACGGATGTTCATGACCAGATCTGGCAGATTAGCTAGGGTGCCGACCACACCTCCTGCTGGAGCACTTTGACCAAGTGCCGGTGCGACTTGCATTAGGATCAGTATGACGCCAATTCCTGACATAAAGCCGGACACAACGGAATAAGGCATCAATGTGATGTATTTTCCGAGCTTTAAAAACCCAAAAACAATCTGAAAACAGCCCGCCATCATGACCACGGTGAACGCCATGGCGAGCCCTTTTTCCGGGTTCGCAGCGATCAATGTACTGATCACGGCTGTCATTACCACGGTCATCGGGCCAGTTGGCTCAGAGATCAGTGTTGAGGTTCCACCAAAGAGAGAAGCAAATAAGCCTATAAGTATAGCGCCATAAAGGCCTGCTTCAGCACCAGAACCAGAAGCCACACCGAAGGTTAAGGCCAACGGCAGTGACACAACTGCAGCCGTTAATCCACCTAATATATCGCCACGTAGGTTACTTTTACCAAGCGCGTTTAGCCTGAGCATCTATCTTTCTCTTTGTATCAAAAATTCCAACCCGTAATTTTACTAGTGGTGCGCATGCGGGCAAGGTTTATTTCTTTACAACAGAATAAATAAAAATCGATCCATTAAATATCCAAGCTAAACTGTTCATTATCTGGCCGCTTAAGTATAATGCGCGGTCCTTTCAGCCCGCGGTTTACGGGCATATGATCCACGCAAGATACAGGTGAACAATGGCGAAAAAGCTGTTTATTAAAACCCACGGCTGTCAGATGAACGAATATGACTCTGCGCGTATGGCAGATCTGCTGGGGGAAAGTCATGAACTTGAGCTGACAGAGAATGATAAAGAAGCCGATGTACTACTGCTCAACACCTGTTCTATCCGCGAAAAAGCCCAGGAAAAAGTGTTCCATCAGCTTGGTCGCTGGCGCAAACTTAAAGCCAACAACCCGAACCTTAAGATCGGTGTGGGTGGCTGTGTGGCTAGTCAGGAAGGTGACAATATCCTGAAACGTGCACCTTATGTGGATATGATTTTTGGTCCGCAAACTCTGCATCGTTTGCCAGAAATGATCACTGAGACGGACAAGGGTGGCGTCGGCATCGTCGATGTTTCTTTCCCGGAAATTGAGAAGTTTGACCATCTGCCAGCACCAAAAGTAGAAGGTGCTGAAGCCTTTGTTTCTGTCATGGAAGGCTGCTCTAAATACTGCACGTTCTGCGTTGTACCTTATACCCGTGGTGAAGAAGTCAGCCGCCCTCTGGACGATGTTATTACTGAATGTGTGGAACTGGCGGAACAAGGTGTTCGCGAGGTTAACCTTTTGGGTCAGAACGTTAATGCTTATCGTGGCGACACTCACGATGGTGATACTGCCGATCTTGCAGAGCTGATTCGATCTGTTGCTGCCATTGATGGTATTGACCGCATTCGTTTCACCACCAGCCATCCGGTTGAATTTACCGATAGCCTGATTGAAGCCTACGAAGATGTGCCAGAACTGGTGAGTTTCCTGCATCTGCCGGTTCAGAGTGGCTCCGATAAGATCCTGATGGCAATGAAACGTGGCCATACCGCTCTGGAGTATAAGTCCAAGATTCGTCGTATCCGTCAGGCACGCCCGGATATAGAAATTTCTTCTGACTTCATCGTTGGTTTCCCGAATGAAACCGATGCTGATTTTGCTGCGACCATGAAGCTGATCGAAGATATCGGCTTTGATAACAGCTTCAGCTTTATCTACAGCCGCCGCCCTGGTACACCCGCGTCTGACCTACCGGATAACATTGACGAAGAAACCAAAAAACAACGTCTTGCAGTGTTGCAGAGCCGTATTATCCAGAACGCTCAGCAGATCAGCCGCCGCATGGTGGGTACAACTCAGCGAATTCTGGTCAATGGATATTCCAAGAAAGATCCTGGCCTTTTGTCCGGACGTACCGAAAACAACCGTGTGGTTAACTTCCGCTGCAGCAATCCAGATCTGATTGGCCACTTTGCCGATGTTAATATCGCTCAGGCGTATGCCAATTCACTGGTTGGCGAGCTAATCAGCTCTGAACTGGATGAAAACTTCACAAAGAAGGCCTGCTAAGTGACCACAGCACAATCTATTAAACTGACACTTGAGCCAGAAAACGCAGAGTTTCTGGCCAACCTTTGCGGCCCTTTCAATGAGCACCTGAAGTTAATCGAACGCCGTATTGGTATAGAGATCCGTAATCACGCTAACCACTTTCAGCTTTTAGGTGATATCGACGCCATTCGCCTGGTCAGCGAGATGCTTGAAAGCCTCTATACCGAAGCAACCAAAGACAAGCGTTTATCTCCTGATGATATCCATCTGATGATTCAGCAAAGCGGCATAGAACAGATCATCAGTCATCAGAAAATTCAGGATACGGATATTGCGATCCGCACCAAGAAAGCCCTGATCCGCCCGCGTGGAGAAAACCAGCAGTCTTACGTTCGCTCCATTCTTGAACACGATATCAACTTTGGCATCGGCCCGGCGGGTACGGGCAAAACCTATCTCGCAGTCGCCTGCGCCGTTGATGCACTTGAGAAAGAAGAAGTTGATCGAATCTTATTGGTCCGCCCGGCCGTTGAAGCCGGTGAAAAACTGGGTTTCCTGCCGGGTGATCTGACCCAAAAAGTCGATCCATACCTTCGCCCTCTGTATGACGCACTCTATGAGATGCTGGGTTTTGAACGCGTAGGCAAACTGATCGAAAAAAATGTCATTGAAGTAGCGCCGCTGGCATTTATGCGTGGTCGCACCCTGAATAATTCATTCGTTATTCTGGATGAGTCCCAGAACACGACCCGTGAACAGATGAAAATGTTCCTGACCCGTATCGGGTTCGGAACCACAGCCGTCATCACCGGTGATATTACCCAAGTCGATCTGCCGAAAGGCACACACTCGGGTCTGGTCCATGCAATGAAGGTTCTGGATGGTGTAAAAGACATTGGGTTCACGCAGTTCACGGCTAAAGATGTGGT
>JASBRM010000069.1 GCA_030149405.1 Neptuniibacter sp.
AACTACTGGTACAACTACAGCCACAATGGTGTTCGCGTTGAAGTTGAAACGGACGCGGATTCTATTGCTGAGCAGTTCCTGTGGACACTGCACAACGAGAAGCCAGAGCCACTGCATGTTGAAGTAATGCATGCGTCCCTGATTCTGTATGCTGAGCATGAGTTCAACGCGTCTACATTCACTGCACGTGTTTGTGCGTCTACTCTGTCTGATATCCATAGCTGTGTTACCGGTGCAATTGGTTCCCTGCGTGGTCCTCTGCACGGTGGTGCAAACGAAGCCGCTATGGACATGATCGAACAGTGGAAATCTGCTGATGAAGCTGAAGAAGCGATCATGGGTATGCTGGAACGCAAAGACAAGATCATGGGCTTTGGTCATGCGATCTACCGTGAATCTGATCCTCGTAATGCGATCATCAAAGAGTGGTCTAAGAAACTGTCTGAGCAGGTTGGCGATACGCACCTGTACGCAGTATCTGAGCGTGTTGAAGCAGTAATGTGGCGCGAGAAGAAACTGTTCTGTAACGCAGACTTCTTCCATGCATCTGCATACAACTTCATGGGTATTCCAACGAAGTTGTTCACACCAATCTTTGTATGTTCCCGTGCTGCGGGCTGGACCGCTCATGTAATGGAGCAGCGTGCTAACAACCGTATCATTCGTCCTTCTGCTGATTACACTGGTCCGGAAACGTCTGAGTGGGTTGATATCGCAGACCGTCCTTAAATAAGACGACTGGCAGTGACCGTTCTGGTCACTGCTCTGATTTAAATAATAAAAGGTAGAGAGTTCTTCGTTTTAAGACCTTCTTTGCCTGAATAAACCTGACAGGTTTTGCCATGAACACAGAATACCGTAAACAATTACCGGGTGCTGGCGTTGACTACTTCGACACACGTGCTGCTGTTGAAGCAATTCAGCCAGGCTCCTACGCGAAACTGCCATATACTTCTCGTGTACTGGCAGAACAGCTGGTACGTCGTTGTGAACCAGAATCACTGACTGACTGCCTGAAACAGCTTATTGAAACTAAACGTACACTGGACTTCCCTTGGTATCCAGCACGTGTTGTATGTCATGACATCCTGGGTCAGACAGCATTGGTAGACCTTGCTGGTCTGCGTGATGCGATTGCTGATCAGGGCGGTGATCCTGCAGCGGTTAACCCGGTTGTGCCAACACAGCTGATCGTTGACCACTCTCTTGCGGTTGAAGCGCCAGGTTTCGATCCAGACGCGTTCGAGAAGAACCGTGCAATCGAAGACCGTCGTAACGATGACCGTTTCCACTTTATTGACTGGTGTAAAACTGCGTTTGATAACGTAGATGTAATCCCAGCGGGTAACGGTATCATGCATCAGATCAACCTGGAGAAAATGTCTCCGGTTATCCAGAACCGTGACGGTGTCGCTTACCCAGATACTTGTGTAGGTACTGACTCTCACACTCCACACGTTGATGCACTGGGTGTAATCGCGATTGGTGTAGGTGGTCTGGAAGCAGAGACAGTAATGCTGGGTCTGCCATCAATGATGCGTCTACCAGACATCGTAGGTGTTAAGATTGTTGGTGAGCGTAACCCTGGCATCACTGCAACAGATATCGCGCTGGCGATGACTGAGTTCCTGCGTAATGAGAAAGTTGTTTCTTCTTACCTTGAGTTCTTCGGCCCAGGTGCTGCAACGCTATCTATCGGTGACCGTGCGACTCTGTCTAACATGACACCTGAGTATGGTGCATCCGCGGGTATGTTCTACATCGACGAGCAGACTATCGATTACTTGAAGCTGACGGGTCGTGAACCTGAGCAGGTTGCTCTTGTTGAGCAGTACGCGAAAGAGACTGGTCTGTGGGCGGATGATCTGGCAGAAGTTGAGTACGAGCGTGTGCTTGAGTTTGATCTGTCTACGGTTGTTCGTAACATGGCGGGTCCTTCTAACCCACACCGTCGTTTGCCAACAACTGCGCTGAATGAGCGTGGCATTGCTAGCGATGAAATGTTGGCTGCTGCAAAAGCAGAAGAAGCTGAAGGCCTGATGCCAGATGGCGCGGTAATTATCGCTGCGATCACATCTTGTACTAACACATCTAACCCTCGTAACGTTGTTGCTGCTGGCCTTCTGGCTAAGAAAGCAAACGAACTGGGTTTGATCCGTAAGCCTTGGGTTAAAACGTCTTTTGCTCCAGGTTCTAAAGTTGCGAAACTTTATCTGGAAGAAGCGGGTCTTCTGCCAGAGCTGGAAAAACTCGGCTTCGGTATCGTAGCGTACGCATGTACTACATGTAACGGTATGTCCGGTGCACTGGATCCAGTCATTGAAAAAGAAGTGGTTGAGCGCGATCTTTACGCGACTGCCGTTCTTTCTGGTAACCGTAACTTTGACGGTCGTATCCATCCACACGCTAAGCAGGCATTCCTGGCGTCACCACCGCTGGTTGTAGCTTACGCGATTGCAGGTACCGTTCGTTTCGATATCGAAAACGACGTACTGGCTGTTGTTGATGGTAAAGAGATCACTCTGAAAGATCTGTGGCCATCTGATGAAGAGATCGATGAGATCGTAGCTAAGGCGGTTAAGCCTGAGCAGTTCAACCAGATCTACATTCCAATGTTCGATCTGGGTGACGTAGAGCGTGCTGAAAGCCCACTTTACGACTGGCGTCCAATGTCTACTTACATCCGTCGTCCTCCATATTGGGAAGGCGCACTGGCGGGCGAGCGTACTATGAAAGGTATGCGCCCACTGGCGGTACTGGGTGACAACATCACTACAGACCACCTGTCTCCATCTAACGCGATTCAGGCTAGCTCTGCTGCGGGTGAATACTGCGCGAAAATGGGTCTGCCGGAAGAGGACTTCAACTCTTACGCAACTCACCGTGGTGACCACCTGACTGCACAGCGTGCAACGTTCGCTAACCCGAAACTGTTGAACGAAATGTGCCGTGACGAAAACGGTGAAGTTAAGCAGGGTTCTCTGGCACGTATCGAACCAGAAGGCACTGAAAGCCGCATGTGGGAAGCGATTGAAACCTACATGGATCGCAAGCAGAACCTGATCATCGTTGCGGGTGCTGACTACGGTCAGGGCTCTTCACGTGACTGGGCTGCGAAAGGTGTACGTCTGGCGGGTGTTGAAACAATCGTGGCTGAAGGCTTTGAACGTATCCACCGTACTAACCTGGTTGGTATGGGTGTTCTGCCAGTTCAGTTCAAAGATGGTGATACTCGTAACACTTACGCTATCGATGGTACTGAGACATTCGACATCGAGGGTGAAATCTCTCCACGTTGTGACCTGACTCTGATCATCAACCGCGCTAACGGCGAGAAGGTTGAAGTCCCTGTGACCTGTCGCCTGGATACTGCTGCTGAAGTACATGTGTACAAAGCAGGTGGTGTTCTTCAGCGCTTCGCTAAAGACTTCCTTGAAGGCAGTTAATAGCAGTAACCGATAGGCGTTGCTTGCAACCCGTTACCCCGCAGGGCTCACGCGGGGTAACACCCACCCAACCGTAAGGTTAAAAAGTCGAGCAGGCAGCGCCCATCACCTTTTGAATGTTTTTACTAACGATGGCTAGCCAGAGTAGAGAACGCTGCAAAGCGAGCTAGTTTTCGTCACTAAAAATTTTCTTAACCGTGGTGTTTTAACTCTCATAAACAATAAGAGCCACACAATAAGAAAGGATAGAAAGATGTCGAACGTACCACAGATTAAAATCCCAGCGACTTATATTCGTGGCGGAACCAGTAAAGGTGTTTTCTTCCGTCGTCAGGACCTGCCAGAAGCTGCGCAGGAGCCAGGTGAAGCACGTGACAAAATTCTTATGCGTGTTATCGGTAGCCCAGACCCTTACGGCCAGCAGATCGATGGCATGGGTGGTGCGACATCAAGTACGTCTAAGACAGTTATTCTGGATAAAAGCTCAGAGCCAGATCACGACGTGGACTATCTGTTTGGTCAGGTAGCGATCAATAAAGCGTTTGTCGATTGGTCTGGGAACTGCGGTAACCTGACAGCAGCTGTAGGTGCTTTTGCGATTAGTGGTGGTCTGGTAGACCCAGAGCGTATCCCTGAAAACGGTATCTGCACAGTACGTATCTGGCAGAAGAACATTAAGAAAACCATCATTGCTCATGTTCCAATCACTAACGGTGAAGTTCAGGAAACTGGCGACTTTGAGCTTGATGGCGTGACATTCCCAGCGGCAGAAGTTGTTATCGAATTTATGGACCCTGCTGACGGTGAAGGTTCCATGTTCCCAACAGGTAATCTGGTTGATGATATGGAAGTGCCGGGCATTGGTACGTTCAAAGCGACTTTCATCAATGCGGGAATCCCAACTATCTTCGTTAATGCGGATGAGATCGGTTACAAAGGCACTGAACTACAGAAAGATATTAACGGCAACGCTGATGAGCTCGAGCGCTTTGAAACTATGCGTGCTTACGGTGCGGTTCAGATGGGCCTGATCAGTGATATCTCGGAAGCAGTTGCGCGTCAGCACACACCTAAGATCGCTTTCGTTACTCCGGCTACTGCTTATGAAGCATCCAGCGGTAAACAGATTTCTGCGGATGATATTGATGTTTGTGTACGTGCGCTTTCTATGGGCAAACTTCATCACGCCATGATGGGTACAGCATCTGTTGCAATCGCTACAGCCGCAGCAGTACCGGGTACTCTGGTGAATCTTGCAGCAGGTGGCGGTGAACGTGAAGCAGTTACATTTGGTCATCCTTCAGGCACTCTGCGTGTTGGTGCAGCAGCAGAAGAGGTGAACGGTGAGTGGACTGCTAAGAAAGCAGTAATGAGCCGAAGTGCCCGCGTCATTATGGAAGGTAATGTACGAATCCCCGGTGACAGTTTTTGATGCCTCGTTCAACTTTGTTGGACATCTAAGAGTTGGAGAACACAGGGTGTGAGAATCTACCTATCAGGATAATCACACTGTTCTTCTTTAGGACCCACGCTCGCGTGGGTTTTTTTTATTTCTATAGTGTTTTAACCAAGAGCTCCCAATCTCCACCGTGAATACAGTTGGGATACACAACGACAGGAAGGGCAGCTTTCAGTTGAAAGCCTTTATTCAGATAAAGCTGTTTTGCTGTTGGGTTTTCCGATGCGACAATGATACTCATCGTATTCACATGGTGGCTGAGAGCGTGATGCTCTGCATCTTCCAGAAGAGTTGAAGCGATGCCCAAACCTCTGCATGTTTCTTTAGATGCGAGTGCATTGATATACCAACTACCTGGAACCATAGCTTCGAGTTCGATTAAAGGGCGAATGACTTCAGGGTATTCGTTAATAACCCCGATCTCGTATGGTTCGTCTAATTGATAGGAGATGATCATGCCTGCGACCTGTTCATCTTTATAAATCACTTTGGCATTTTTATAACTAAAGCCGCCTTCGTCTCTTGCAGCCCTCTGAGTTCCTACATCCAATGCAGATTGACCTTTGGAGGCCATCTCTGACCATAAATACTCAGGAATGCCTTCACCCGCGAGATTAATTAAGTGGGCAAGTTCTTTTGCGTCCCCGCTTTTGGCTGCAACAATTTCCATGTGGGTTCCCGGTTTAGTGTCTAGACTGTTATGTGTTTGCGTATCATTGTTTAATAATATTTGCCGGACAATTGGTCGGTTTGAATATATAATCCCCTGCAATTAATAGGTTTATAGCTGAGTAAAATCAGAAGCGCAAAGGTAATAAAAGGACCGATATCTTTGGATCAACTCATTTTTACCACAAACAACTTGGAACTGTTTGAGCAAGTAAAAGCAGTTCTTGCAGGTGATTTTCAACTAATCAGATCTCCTGATCTTCTGGATCCACATCTGGATCAAACTAATATCCTTGATATAGAGATTCTGGCTCGAACGCCTGAAAATAAAATCCAACCACTTTTAGATTCGGATTTTCCAATTTTTCTAACGTGGAAAGGAGAGGGTGAGGATCAAAGACAGTTTGCGTTTGAGCAGGGGTTCGATGACTTTCTGGCACCGCCTTTTTTTCATAACGTTGTTACCAGTAAGATTCGTATCCATCAGAGCCTGGCCAACCTGAAACAGTCTGGTGATTTTATGAGCGTGCAACGAAAGCAGGCTCGTAATAGTTACGATTGTGAACATGATCACGATTTCCAGGTGATACAGGATGCCGCGATTCTTAGCCTGGCAACGATTGCCCGAATCCGTGATCATTCTACCGGGAACCATATCCTTCGTACCCAGCATTATGTCAAAGCGTTGGCAGAATATTTAAAAAACCTGGAGCCCTATAAGTCAGAATTGGATCGCAACACGATTGATCTGTTTTACAAAACAGCTGCGTTGCATGATATTGGAAAAGTGGGGATTCCTGACCGAATTCTACAGAAGCCTGAGAAACTTGATGAGGAAGAGTATGAGCTTATGAAGCAGCATACAATTCTCGGTTTCAAGGCGATCCACTCAGCTGAGCTGTTATTACAAAGGGAAGTGAACGGGCAGGCGGCTAAGTTTCTAACCATCGCTAAACAGGTAACTCTGAGTCATCATGAGCGCTGGGATGGCGGTGGCTACCCTCAGGGCCTCAAGGCTGATGAAATACCGATTGTGGCGCGTTTAATGGCAGTTGCTGATGTTTATGATGCGATGATCTCCCGTCGTCCATATAAAGGTGAGTTGGATCACGAGAGGGCTGCTGAAGCGATTCTTCATGGATCGGGCTCTCATTTTGATCCATGTGTGGTGGAGGCATTTGTCGCGTTACAGGACACATTTAAGCATATCTCTGTAAAGCTGGAAGATCATTTCCCATCAGAAGCTGATCTGAGTTTACATTCCTTGGCAGATTTGATCAGTGAGATTGATCAGAAAAGTTCCTTATAAACTAGTAGCTTATTGCTTACCAACAAAAAAGCCCGATGATTTCTCATCGGGCTTTTCTTTACGAATTAAGTAATCAGATTACTTAGCTTCGTTTTTAGCTTTAACTTCAGCGATTACTTCGTCAGCAACGTTCTGCGGGCATGCTGCATAACGTTCGAATTCCATGGAGAACTGACCACGGCCAGAAGTAATTGTACGCAGGTGGCCGATGTAACCGAACATTTCAGACAGAGGAACGTCTGCCTTGATACGTACGCCAGTAGCACCAGGTTCCTGATCCTTGATCATGCCGCGACGACGGTTCAGGTCACCGATAACATCACCCACGTTGTCTTCTGGAGTGAATACGTCAACCTTCATGATTGGTTCCAGCAGCTGTGCACCCGCTTTAGGGATAGACTGACGGAAAGCGCCTTTTGCAGCGATTTCGAATGCTACTGCAGAGGAGTCAACCGCGTGGTAGCCACCGTCAAACAGCTCGATTTCAACGTCCAGCACAGGGAAGCCGGCTACTGGGCCTTCTTCCATCATGCCTGCGAAACCCTTCTCAATCGCTGGGAAGAATTCCTTAGGTACGTTACCGCCCACAACGGTGGAGGTGAATGAGAAGCCGGTGCCTTGTTCGCCTGGCTTGATGCGGTAGTCGATTTTACCGAACTGACCAGAACCACCAGACTGCTTCTTGTGCGTGTAGCTGTCTTCGATTTCCTGCGTGATTGTTTCACGGTAAGCAACCT
>JASBRM010000083.1 GCA_030149405.1 Neptuniibacter sp.
CTATTAAGACAATACTAGCTTCAAGCCTTGCCTTACTGATATCTCACTCAGCTTTTGCAGTCAGTACATCCCTTACATCTGAACCTATCCATAAGAACACGCTGCACGAGATTACAGAGTCATTAAAGCTGCGTCACTACAAAGATCTGATGCTGAATGATGACCTATCTGACCAGATCCTTGAACAATATTTAAAGGATCTGGACCCGGCTCGTAGCTATTTTTTGAGCAGCGATATATCCGAATTCAATCAGTACAGATTCTCACTGGACGATCAGATTAAAAAAGGCGATCTGGAAACTGCATATTTAATTTTCAACCGTTTCCATGAACGTCTCGAAGAACGCATCAACTACTCCATCAACTTATTGGAGAGTGACAAACAATTTGACTTCACTCTGGATGAATCACTGGATACAGATAGAGAAGATGCAACATGGATCTCCACTGAAGCGGAAATGAATGATCTGTGGAGAAAAAGAATTAAAAGCGCCCTCCTAAATCTGAAGCTAGCAGAAAAAGACGACAAAGAAGCCAGAAAACTTTTAATCAAGCGTTATCAGAACCAGCTTAACCGCGCGACACAGGTTAACAGCGAAGATGTTTTCCAGATCTTCACCAACGCATATACCAAACAGTACGATCCACATACTGTGTATATGTCGCCGAGGAAATCTGAGAATTTCAAAATCAACATGAGTCTTTCTTTTGAGGGCATCGGAGCCGTTCTACAAACAGAAAATGAGTTCACTCAGATTGTTCGACTTATTCCTGGCGGACCTGCCGAAAAAACGGGAGGCCTGAAAGCAACTGATCGCATCATTGGTGTTGGTCAGGGTGAAAAAGGTGAAATAGAAGATGTTGTTGGCTGGCGTCTGGAGGATGTCGTTGATCTGATCAGAGGTCCAAAAAGTACCACTGTTCGTCTTGAAATCAGAGGAGCAGAGCAAGATGATGCTCCCACTAAAGTGGTCGATATCGTTCGCAACAAAATTGAACTTGAAGAACAAGCAGCA
Source organism: Neptuniibacter sp. (assembly GCA_030149405.1). Classification (GTDB taxonomy): domain Bacteria; phylum Pseudomonadota; class Gammaproteobacteria; order Pseudomonadales; family Balneatricaceae; genus Neptuniibacter. The sequence goes on from JASBRM010000083.1 coordinate 1,017, forward strand.
CAGAAAAAAATTCTGGAGCTGGACCACTTAGGTAGAACCTTCCGCTTGGGTGTAATTGAGATACCCGCTTTTTATATCAATTTTGATGCTCTGCAAAGTGGCGATGAAAATTACAAAAGCACATCGCGTGATGTCGCCAAACTGATTGATGAGCTCAAAGCAGAAGGCATAGACGGACTTATTGTTGACTTGCGAAATAATGGTGGCGGCTCACTCAGAGAAGCTAACGACACCGTGGGTTTATTTATTAAGCACGGCCCTACTGTACAGATCAAAGATTCTACTGGGCGTGTAGACATCCTCAGAGATCGCAGTTCAAAAGTTGCTTACAGCGGACCATTAGCCGTTTTGGTTAACCGCCTATCAGCTTCAGCTTCGGAAATCTTTGCCGGCGCGATACAGGACTACAATCGCGGTATAGTCATTGGTGGTCAGACGTTTGGTAAAGGCACCGTACAAACCTTGTTACCACTCAGCCACGGTCAATTAAAACTGACACAAGCTAAGTTCTACCGTATTTCCGGTGGCAGTACTCAACATAAAGGGGTTATGCCAGATATCTACTTCCCTACTCTTTACGATCCAGAAGTCATTGGTGAAAGCGCACTGGATAATGCGCTTGTATGGGATGAAGTTAAAACCGCTAGGCATGGCAACTACCCAGCGTTTGACCAATTCCTCAACCAAATTGATAAACGTTACAAAGAAAGAACTCTGACTGACCCTGACTTCATCTATATGCGAGAGCAAGTCGAGTACATAAATGAGGTACGTAACGAGGACAGTTCCATCCCTCTGCATGAAGCCCAACTAAAACTCGAAAGAGAGGAAGCTAAACAGTGGCAGATTGATGCCGAAAACCGCAGGCGTGCGTTGAAAGACCTTCCCCAAATTACTGAGCTTTCCGAATTAGAAGAGGAAAGAGAAAAAGACTCAGAAGGCAAACCGATAAACCCTGAAACAGAAGCAATGCTGAAAGAAAGCGGACGTATTCTGCTGGATGCAATCGTAATGCAGTTACAGTATTCTTCAGTAAGTTCCGACAAACAGTAACAACCTGTTTTTTCTGCTAAGGATTGGGTGAGGCGCGATGAAAAAGTTTGTAATGATAGGGATTATCGTTCCTGTAGTACTTGCCATCCTGGCTGTTGGGGGCTTTTTCATTTATGAAGAGATGCAAGGGCAGCATGAACAAAACCTTAAAGACCTAGAAAAATTTGGTTTTGCAGTACTGCCTAACACCCCATACACGGAAACCAAAGGAGAACTGGGAGAAAGCCAACTCCCAGCTACTTTTGCTCAGGAAAAACTCACCCCTACCCAAAAAGTCATCCAAGGGTTGATGGATGACAATAAACAGCTGATTGACGAGCAACACCAGCTACAGGATAAAATCGATGCTCTGAAAGCACAGGTGGCTGAACTGGAAAATTACAAAATGCTCAACGAACATTTTGCTCCATTGACGATTGCCGAAGAGATAAAAGCCGTCGAAAAGCAGATTAAAACTTTGCTGATCGATATGCCTGATGCCCGAAGATTCAGTGACCTGCAAATAAGCGCTATGTCTGCTTCAGTTGGCAATGAATATAAAAAGTTCATAGGCAGTAAACGTATTATCCTCTCAGATAATGAAAGAGAAGACTTTATCAAACAATATATGCCGGAATACGCCTTTTGTGTTGGCGATGGCATTGAGATTGCGGCCAATTCTCCTCGTGAAGAAAGAGCGATCGCAAGCTATTTCCGCGAGCAAAATGACCAGTTCCTTTCAAACGAATTAAAAACCGATCTTGAAACTGTAGTAAAACCTTGCCAAACCGCTCTTTATTCGCGTTTATCCAGCTACGATAAACCTATCTAAACTGAGCACGAATGAATCAAAAAATAGTGTTCTCTGTTATACATTCCTGTATAATGCGCGCTCATTTTCTCATGAATTGAGTGTTGCACCGGATTAACTGCTCAATTCCTGAATATTAAAAACTGACCCTGCAAACCGGTAATGCAGGCTGCTGCTTAGTCACTTCATGTGACCGACAGCCCCTACTATAGGACATATTCAATGAGCGAAAGCTTTGCTGATCTGTTTGAAGAATCCCTTGCATCCCTAGACATGACTCCAGGCAAACTGGTAACTGGTGAAGTTGTTGATATCGACAGCGACTGGGTTACTGTACACGCTGGCCTGAAATCTGAAGCTATCATTCCTCGTTCTCAGTTCCTGAACGATGCTAACGAACTGGAAATCCAGGTTGGTGACGAAGTTAAAGTTGCCCTAGAAGCAGTTGAAGATGGTTTCGGTGAGACTCGTCTGTCTCGTGAGAAAGCGAAACGCGCTGAAGCTTGGGAAGTTCTGCAGGCTAAATTTGAAGCTGAAGAAACTGTTACTGGTTGCATCAGCGGCAAAGTTAAAGGTGGTTTCACTGTAAGCATCAACAACATTCAGGGCTTCCTGCCAGGTTCTCTGGTAGATGTTCGCCCAGTACGTGACGTTGACCACCTGGAAGGTAAAGAGCTGGAATTCAAACTGATCAAGCTGGACCAGAAACGTAACAACATCGTTGTTTCTCGTCGTGCGGTTCTTCAGGAAGCAAACAGTGCTCAGCGTGATGAGCTGCTGGCTACTCTGGAAGAAGGTCAGGAAGTTAAAGGTTTCGTTAAGAACCTGACTAACTACGGTGCATTCATCGATCTTGGCGGTGTTGACGGCCTTCTGCACATCACAGACATGGCGTGGAAGCGTATCTCTCACCCATCTGAGATGCTGAACCCAGGTGATGAAATCACTGTTAAGATCATCAAGTTCGACAAAGAATCTGGTCGTATTTCTCTGGGTCTGAAGCAGCTGTCCATCGATCCATGGGCTTTGATCAAAGAACGTTACCCAGCTGGTGCTAAGTGCCAGGCACGCATCACTAACCTGACTGACTACGGCTGCTTCGCATCTATCGAAGACGGCGTTGAAGGTCTGGTACACGTTTCTGAAATGTCCTGGACTAACAAGAACATCCACCCATCTAAAGTTGTTAACATTGGCGACGAAGTAGAAGTGATGATTCTTGACGTTGACGAAGAACGTCGTCGTATCTCTCTGGGTATCAAGCAGTGCACTGCTAACCCATGGGTTACTTTCGCTGAGCAGTTCGCAGCTAACGACAAAGTTACTGGTACGATCAAAACGATCACTGACTTCGGTATCTTCGTTGGTCTGCAGGACGAGCTGGACGGTCTGGTTCACATGTCCGACATCACTTGGGAAGCTGATGCTGAAGCAGCTCTGCGCCAGTTCAAGAAAGGCGAAGAAGTTGAAGCAGTTATCCTGTCTATCGATGCAGAGAAAGAGCGTATCTCTCTGGGCATCAAACAGCTGGAAAGCGATCCATTCGCTGAGTACGCTGCAGCAAACGACAAGAACTCTATCGTAAAAGGTAAAGTAGTTTCTGTAGACGCTAAAGCTGCTGTTATTGAACTGGCTGAAGGCATCGAAGGAACTCTGAAAGTATCTGAGATCTCTGTAGATCGCACTGAAGATGCATCCGCTGTACTGAGCGTTGGTGATGAAGTTGAAGCTAAGATTACGAACATCGACCGTCGTAACCGCGCAATCAACCTGTCTATCAAAGCTAAAGAACAGGCTGAAGAGAAAGCTGCAATCTCTGCTGTTCGTAATGCTGAAGTTGAAGTATCCGGTCCAACGACTATCGGTGACCTGATCAAAGCTCAGCTGGACAACCAGTAAGATCCAGTCTTAATCAATTAGACGTTAAAAGCCGCCTCCCAATCAGGGAAGGCGGCTTTTTTGTGTCTATTCCCATCATATCTCGCAATGTCCACCCTCAGGCATGTTTTTTGCAGCGCACAAACCATTGTTAATTGCAGTACTGGCAACATTTCATAAATTCAAGGAGGTGAGATTATGCTGGATAATTTTTGGCTACTTGTCTCTGCCCTGCTTGTTTTTGTCATGCAGATTGGTTTTCTGTGCCTTGAAAGCGGCAGAACCCGATCAAAGAACAGCATCAACGTTGCCGCCAAGAACATCTCTGACTTTATTCTTTCCACATCGCTGTTCTGGCTGGTGGGATTCGGGTTGATGTTTGGCTCTGACTTTATGGGGGTTCTGGGCACTGATCATTTTGTTTTTGGGGAAAACAATTCAGCCTCAGAAATGTCGTTTTTCCTGTTTCAGCTAATGTTTTGCGGCACCGCGGCAACGCTCACTTCTGGTGCAACAGCAGAAAGAATGACCTTTATTGGTTACATTTTCATCACCACAATACTCTGTCTGTTTATCTACCCATTAACTGGCCACTGGGCCTGGGCAAGCCTTTTCAACTCCGAGAATACTGGCTGGCTTGAATCCATAGGGTTTGTTGATTTTGCCGGCGCCACAGTCGTTCACTCCGTTGGTAGCTGGGTCGCCCTTGCAGCAGTGTTGATTATAGGCCCGCGAATTGGGCGGTATGACACGAATTTCAGATTTCCTTCTGGCAGTAACCTCCCTATGGCAACAATGGGTACGCTGCTGATCTGGTTAGGTTGGTTTGGATTTAACGGTGGCAGTGCCTTAACTATGAACGGGCAAGTTCCAGGAATATTGCTGAACACGTGTCTAGGTGCCGTCTGGGGCGGATTCATAGCCTCCACCCTTCACTATTTCGAGAAAAGATTTATTGATGTCAGCTACATTCTGAATGGCATAATTGCAGGGTTAGTAAGTGTAACCGCCGCCTGCCACGCCGTGTCACCTCTTTCCGCCGCAGTGATTGGAATGGTATCGGGCGTTATTCTCTTTTATGGAACTAAGTGGATTGATCGCTTACGAATTGATGACGCTCTTTACGTAATCCCAGCGCATCTATTTGCAGGCATCTGGGGCACTGTCGCCTATGCCCTATTCGCTAAAGCTGAGTACCTCGCTGATGGCGTCACCCGTTCAGAACAACTGGCAGTACAGTTATTTGGTGTCGCTGTTATTGGCCTGTACAGTTTTTTTGTGAGTTATATCCTGTTACTCATACTGAATATTTTTATCCCTCTCAGAGTTAGCGCAAAAACCGAAATACAAGGTTTGAACATTGCTGAGCACCAGGCCTCTACTGAGCTTATTGACCTGTTAAGTGATATGGAAAAGCAACAGGACCAGGGAAACTTTGCAACGCCGGTTAAAGAAGAGCCCTTCACTGAAGTAGGCCAAATCGCGCAGAAATATAATGAAGTCATTACGCGCATCAATGAGCAGATGGCTCAGCGTGAAATTGCTATCAATCAATTCCAAGCTAGCGAACGAAGAAAAAGCGCTATCCTCGATTCCTCAATGGACTGCATCATTTCAATTAATGGGCACGGCGAAATTATTGAGTTTAATCCTTCGGCTGAACGCACTTTAGGCTGCCTCAAAAGCCAGGCACAAGGCCGGAAATTCTTTGATTACTTTGCTCTGGAAACAGATAGAGAAGACTTTGAAAAGAGCCTTGAGCATCGCTTTAGTTCTGCAAGCGGTCTAATCTTGAACCGCCGTAATAGAATTCAGCTGAAACGCATCTCAGGACATCAATTCCCAGCTGAGGTAACAATCACCAGTTCAGGTGCCGAAGAAATTGCCAGAACTGAGTTTACACTGCATATCCGTGATGTAACGCGTGACCAGAAGATGCAATCGAGGCTCACTTTCCTCGCCTACAAAGATCCTCTCACTCACCTTTCAAACAGAACCCACTTAATGAAAAGGCTTCATGAGGAGATCCATACCGCTCAAAGAGAAGGTGAAACTGTTGCTCTGATGTTTATGGACCTGGATCAGTTCAAAAAGATTAACGACACCATGGGACATAAAGCCGGTGACGAACTCCTTTGTGAAGTCGCTCACAGACTTACTAAAGTATGTCGTGACGAAGACATAATCTCCCGTTGGGGCGGAGATGAATTTATTGTGGTTCTCAGTGGCGCATTAACTCAAGAGATTATATGCAATAAAGCACAACAAATTCTGGAAATTATGCGCCACCCAGTCGAGATTAGCGGTAAGCAATTCAGCCTTCCTACAAGCATTGGTATTTCATTATCAGTCGGTGGAACTGCTGAAGCAGACCAATTAATCCAGGAAGCTGATATCGCAATGTACTCAGCTAAGTCTAACGGACGTGACATATATTCAGTGTTTGAACCATATATGGCAGAAAAAACAACCAAGGCAGTGACATATGAGCGCATGATAAAACGAGCGCTTTTAAATCGTCAGTTCCACCTGGTTTATCAACCCAAAGTTAAGCATTCTCCTAACGAGATCATCGCTCTGGAAGCACTCATACGTTGGAATCATCCTGAGAAAGGCCCAATACCGCCCTCTGATTTTATCCCGGTAGCTGAAGAAAGCGGCCTGATCATTCCTTTGGGAGAGGTCGTTATTGCAGAGGCGATTCAGCAATTGTCTGACTGGAAAGGTCAAGGCCTTAAACCACTTCCCGTTTCTGTCAACATCTCAGGAAATCACCTGATTTCTGATGACCTTGTCCCATTTATCAAACAGCAACTTAGCCTGAATGCTATTCCAGGAAAGCTGCTTGAGATTGAAATCACAGAAGGCGTTCTGATACAGGATATTGAACGTTGCATCGAGGTCATGGAGGAACTTAAACGACTTGAAATCAGCATTTCAATTGATGATTTCGGAACAGGCTACTCTTCTTTAAATTACCTAAAGAGGTTACCTCTCGATATTCTTAAAATCGACCAATCCTTTGTGGATGAGTGCGCCAGCAAAGAGGAAGACGGTGAAATTTGCGCGACTATTATCAATCTGGCAAACAGCCTGAATCTTGATACAGTCGCAGAGGGTGTAGAAACACTGGAACAGCTGGAAACACTCAAATCTATGGGGTGCAATGTATTCCAAGGCTATTATTTCTACAAACCTTTAAGGGCAGAAGAAATTGGAAAGTTATTGACCAGTTCTACCGAGACTACATCGATCAACCTAGCTGAAAGCCACCGCTATGCTGTGAAGTAAGCTACTCAATAATGTATTCAACAAAGTCTTCTTCGTTGATCTCATTATCTTTAACCTCGTACCAATTGAGTACCGAAGCTCCCGCCTCAATCACCGATTCCTGTTTTCCTGAGATCAGTGGATGCCAATCCGGTAGATCTTTTCCTTCATAGATCAACCTGTAAGCGCAGGTTGGAGGCAACCAGTGAAACTCGTCAACATCTTTAGGTGTCAGTTTTACACAGTCGGGTACCAGGCTGCAGCGCTCTTCATATTTTGTACATCTACAGGTTTCAAAATCCAGAAGGTGGCAAACCACAGAAGTATAAAAAACCTCCTGCGTGTCTTCATCTTCAAGCTTATGCAGACAACACAGAGCACAACCATCACAAAGAGATTCCCATTCATTCTGGGACATCTCCTTCAGGTCTTTACTGCGCCAGAATACCTCTTGTGCTGGCATCGTTAACGTACACCCGTTTCCGGGCGATCCTGATGCAAATCCAGCATGTAGTCTTCTTTTGGTGGTGGCATCTGTAAGAAATATCCTTTTTCATCAATTTCCGACAACACCTTATCCGCCTCTACCCTAGCCAACTTACGATCAGCTCTAAGCGGCATATCCATAACATGCTTGGGCGTACCAAACATTTCCAATAGTGCTTCCGGCACTTTGCTTAGCTGGTCACGCTTATCAACGTAAAGATACATTTCATCCTTACGCGGACTCAGATAAACAGAACAAATTTTCATCGGTTAAGCACCTTTCTTTCTAATTTTGTCAATCTCTTCCAGTTGATCCAGCAGTAAGTGCCCAATCAACTCTTGCCTCCATGGAGACATTTTAGCAGGTAGGATATATTCCCCATCATCCATACCTGATCTCACCAGTTGCTCAAGCTCTTTACGTCTAAGCATAATCTCCGGTGCAACTTCATATTCTTCAGCTTTACGACGCGCAATACCTTTTAAACGCTTTAAATGCGTATTCCAAAAGAAATGCAATGGTCTCGGAATCGGTTCGGCTGGATTGTCTGCCGCACTTTCATTCGCATTTTTCAAAAATGCCAGAATTGTCTCACCATCCAACCTTAACACGCGTTTTTTGACTTCATCCAACTGAGCCAGCTCACCTATAGAACGCGGCCAACGATCTATGATCTGCAACAGAGCCTGGTTTCTCAGAATGCGATTGCGTGGAACATCACGTTTTCGGGCCTGCTGTTCACGCCATGCGGTTAGGTCACGTAATGCAGCCAGTTTATGCTCAGGGACTCGCCACATCTGAGTAAAGCGCTGGTAGTAACTGAGACCTTCTTCATCATCGACCACAGATTCAGTCAGAAGTGACTGATTTTCCTGTTCGCTCCACTGGAGCTTATCCTGACGGTCCAGTTCTGCTTTCTGTATGGCATAAATAGCAGGTAAGTAAGCCACATCAAGCGCGGCATAGCGTTCCTGACTCTCAGTTAACGGACGCTGTAACCAGTCTGATGTTGTTTCATGCTTTTCCATCTGAACTTCAAGCTGCTGCTCCAACATCCTCTGCAGCCCCATAGAGAAGCCCCAGTTAATCAAAGCCGCACCCAACTGGGTATCAAACAGTGGTTCCGGAACAGCACCCAGTGACTTGTTAAATAGCTCGAGATCCTCTGTCGAGGCATGCATCACTTTCAGTACGGAGGTGTTCTTAAACAACTCAGTTAGCGCAGAAAAGTCTTTTATTTCCAGAGGGTCTATCAGATAACAGGCCTGTTCATCGGCCACCTGAATCAAACCGGGAATCGGATAAAAAGTCTCAACTCGAATGAACTCTGTATCAATCGCAATCAAGGGAAGCTTTTGCCACCGATCACAATGTTCTTTCAACTCTTCAGATGAGGTAACCCAAATCGGTTTTTCTGCCGAAGCAACGAGCTGCTTCCAGCTATATGACTGATCAATATCCATAAAACTACTCAGAACAACGAACGACGACCCGCTAAAGCATGTGCTAGCGTTCCACCATCCACAAACTCCAACTCACCACCTACAGGAACACCATGAGCGATACGGCTCACCTTGATGTCAGAACCTTCTACCTGAGCGGCAATAAAATGAGCGGTTGCTTCACCCTCAACCGTTGGGTTTGTTGCCAGAATCAGTTCTTTAATATCATCAGTCTTTAAGCGCTCTAACAATAGATCTATTCCGAGATCTTCAGGACCGATACCATCGATTGGAGACAGATGCCCGGAAAGGACAAAATATAAGCCGTTGTATCCACCTGTCTGCTCTACGGCCAGAACATCAACTGGCGATTCCAATACACACAATAGTGATTCATCACGTGTACCGGAATCACAGATATTACATAATTCCGTTTCTGAGAGCGTCCGGCATTTCTTACAATGGCCTATTTCCTCAACCGCCATATTCAGAGACTGCGCCAGATTAATAGCACCTTCTTTATCGCGTTCTAACAGATGGAAAGCCATGCGTTGGGCAGACTTAGGGCCTACACCAGGCAAACACCTCAGAGCTGAAATCAACTGTTGTAATAAAGGGCTGAAAGACATCAGATATTAGAACGGCATGTTAAAACCTGGTGGCATACCCATACCGCCAGTCACTTCTGCCATTTTTTCCTGAGTGTAAGTTTCGATCTTTCTTACTGCATCATTTACCGCAGCAGCAATCAGATCTTCAAGGATTTCTTTATCTTCTTCCATCAAGCTGTCATCAATATTGATGCTCTTAACATCATGACGACCGTTCATCACAACTTTAACAAGCCCTGCACCGGACTCACCAGTTTGCTCAGCCTGAGCAATCTGTTCCTGTGCTTTCTGCAGATTCTCCTGCATTTTTTGAGCCTGTTTCATCAGGTTGCCCATGCCACCTTTCATCATAATACCTCTACCTAAATCTAATCGATGGGTGTCACAGATGAGAGTTCTATCTGTGCATCAAAAATTGTCTGCAGCGATTGTACATGGGCGTCATTACGAATCGTCTCGATTGCCAGCGCCTGGCGCTCTTCGCGCTTTCTGGCCATGTATTGCGCAGGGGTCTCCTGCTGCTGCTTACCCAGTAAGAATTCTACCTTAACTGGCGTCTGGAAATAATCATTTAACGCATCACTGATTCTTTGCTGTTGCGTTTCATTCAACATAGCAGCCTGTGCACTCTCATAATGAAACACCATAGAATCAGAGTTCACCGCTTCGAGTGACAGATGGGTAGCCAGGCTTTCAGTCATACCAGAAAGCCCAATGCTGCGGCTTAAATGCGCCCAGTGTTCTAGCTGTATCTGCGCTAATTCATTTGGGCAGGATTCAATCGCAACATAAATCTTGCCATTTACTGCAACTTCCCTACTGGTTTTCTGGGAATCCTCAGCTTGCTGAATTGCAGGTTTACTTGCGGATGTTAAATTCTCTTGAGTGGCTTCACTTCCAACATTTGAGGGCTGATAAGCGGATTCAGAAAAGTCGGTTTCATAAACCTCAGCATCAGGGTATTGCTGTATGGGTGAAGGAGGCTGCTCGGGATGAGTAGGTTCAACCTGTATATGATTTACATCATCCGTATCCCATGGAGGAGGTTCCTCCATTCCCTGCGATTCAGGCTTTTTTGCAGGGGATACCTCTGAAGCCACGGCTGAAACGTTTTGCTCTTCTGGCGGATTACTCATTGCTGGAACAACATCCGCACCAGTTTCAGCAGCAATAATTTGGTGAGCAGTTTCTTGATTCGAAGCTACCTGAACTGAATTGCTATCCTCAGTCGAAACCGCCTTAGGTTCCATAGGTGCTGACTGGAGATTAACAGCCCTTGGCTTAGCTCCTGCAGGCCGGAAAGCCAGCATCCGCAGCAACACCATTTCCAGCCCTTCTCTTGGATCTGGAACAAAGGGTAAGTCTTTTCGGCCCATTAAAGCGACTTGATAGTAAAGCTGCACATCTTCAGCAGTGAGTACAGAGGAAAGCTCAGTTACCTGAGCCTTATCACCCATACTGTTATCGACCGCTTCCGGTAGTGTCTGGGCAATCGCTATACGATGCAGAACGCTGATGAGATCCCCAAGCACCGTATTGTAGTCTGGAGAAAACCGGGAAAGATCTGAAACGGCAGAAAGCAACGCCTTCGCATCACCGGATGCCAGCGCATAGAGCATTTCATAAACCAAACGCTGATCAATTGTACCCAGCATTGCCCGAACGTCAGGTTCATTGATCACTCCCGCACCGAATGCTATAGCCTGATCAGTAAGACTCATCGCATCTCGCATGGAGCCATCAGCCGATCTGGCCAGCAACCATAAAGCCGGCTCTTCATAGCTGATGTTCTCAGCATTCAGAACATGGCTAAGATGATCAACAATTCGTTCCGGTATCAGGTTTTTCAGATTGAACTGAAGGCATCGGGATAGAATTGTAATCGGTAATTTCTGAGGATCGGTCGTTGCCAGCAGGAACTTCACATGCGGAGGCGGCTCTTCCAGCGTTTTCAGCAACGCATTAAAAGAGTGGGTAGAAAGCATGTGAACTTCGTCAATAAGGTAGACTTTATAGCGACCATGAGTCGGTGCGTATTGGACGTTTTCCATCAACTCACGGGTATCTTCAACCTTGGTTCTGGACGCAGCGTCGACCTCAATCAAGTCCACAAAACGCCCTTCAGCGATCTCCCGACACGCAGAACACTGACCACAAGGAGTGGAGGAAACACCCGTCTCACAGTTGAGTGATTTCGCAAATAAACGTGCGATAGATGTCTTACCCACTCCTCGCGTACCAGTGAACAGGTAAGCATGGTGTAATCGATCATCATCCAGCGCATTAACCAGGGCTTTCAGGACATGCTCCTGACCTACCATCTCCTGAAACTTAGCTGGGCGCCACTTACGGGCAAGAACCTGATAACTCATCTATTTTATTTGCAGTAATAACGAAAAAATTGATCACCTATGCTAACTGCTGCCGCTGTTTTTCTCCAGTAAAACCTGTCGTAGCCATCTCCCTAACACGGATAAATTAAAGCGAAAGCCAGACCTGTTAATCGGAAGACTGGCGATCAAATTTTCAACAACCTCGCGATAATTAATATTTAGGTTTAAAATGTTCTGTATTCAGTTAATTTTGACCTGATCCAGATGTTTAAGAAGAAACCAACAAAAGCAGAATTACGCAATCAGCTACAAGCTGAGGTGTCCGTGTTTCTGAAAAACGGTGGCGCGATACAACAGGTCGAAATGGGTGAAACCGGGCTTATTGATGGAAAATACAGTTCACTGAAAAGTAATTTCGAAAAAGGGCCCACTCAAACCCGAACACCGATACACGGTTTACTTGCGACGATTGATGGACGTCGCAAAGCCACAAAACAGCCGATCCTCACGAAGACAAAAAAACGTGCAACCAAAAAAATCATATATGATGATTTTGGAGAACCGGTTCGCACTGTCTGGATAGAAGAGTAATTCTCCTCAGGTTCCATAGCTTCTGCTTACATGGGATAATTGGAGAGTTAATCTGATGCTTTCCAGACTTCACACTTTCTATTGGTTACAAAATTCTGATATGACTACACTGACAATCACTCGCCCTGATGACTGGCACATCCACCTACGTGACGGTGCTCAACTCAAAGATACTGTTCGCGACGTTAGCCGTTATATGGGCCGCGCAATCATCATGCCGAATCTGGTACCCCCTGTAACCAATACTGAGGAAGCGATTGCTTATCGTGATCGGATTCAGTCGTACAATAATCAGGACACATTTGAACCACTGATGGTGTTATATCTAACTGACAACACCTCTCCTGAAGAGATCAGAAAGGCCAAAGCGACAGGCAAAATTTTTGCCGCCAAGCTTTACCCTGCTGGCGCGACAACCAACTCCGATTCAGGTGTAACCTCAGTTAAGAATGTTTACCCTGCTCTAAAAGCTATGCAGGAAGAAGGTATGCTGTTGCTCATCCATGGTGAAGTGACAGACTCAGAAATTGATATCTTTGATCGCGAAAAGATCTTTATCGAAACCATTCTTAAAAATGTGGTTCAAGATTTCCCGGACCTTAAGATCGTTCTGGAACATATCACTACCAAAGATGCAGCGGAGTTTGTAGCCTCTGCAGGTGAGAATGTTGCAGCAACCATCACAGCACACCACCTTTTGTTCAACCGTAACCATATGCTTGCGGGCGGTATCCGCCCTCACTATTACTGTCTGCCTATCCTGAAGCGGAATATTCATCAGGAAGCTTTGATTAAAGCAGCAACTTCTGGCAGCAAAAAATTCTTCCTGGGTACTGATTCTGCCCCACATATGAAGCACGCTAAAGAAGCCGCTTGTGGTTGCGCAGGTTCTTATACTGCCCACGCCGCGATTGAGCTTTATGCTGAAGCATTTGAAGAAGCTGAGGCTTTAGACAATCTTGAAGCTTTTGCGAGCTTTAATGGCCCGGATTTTTATGGTTTACCGAGAAACACTGACACTATCACGCTGGTTAAAGAAAGCTGGGAAGTACCCTCTTCCTATGAGCTGGGGGATTCAGAAGTTGTACCGATCAAAGCGGGTGAGAACATTAGCTGGAAAGTTAAATAATTTTATCTGCACCAAAAAAAAGCCCGCTAAAAAGCGGGCTTAATTCTAGTATGTGTCAATCAGGGATCAAAACTTAGAATTCAAAAGTTTTGCTGATGTAGAAAGTAACTGTGTTACCTTCAGTAGTGTAGCTACCTGCATCAGCATCGATGTAAGCAACACCCATATCTAGGCCTTCATATGAAGTTTCGTAACCTAGCTCAATGTAGTCACCATCAACATCATCACCCCAGTCGCCATAAGTCAGGTAAGCACCTTCATACGCAGCAGTCAGACCAATGAAACGGTAATCATTTTCAGGACCATCTGTATCTTCTGTACCCTGTGTAATTTCAAGGTTGAAGAAGCTGTAACCCAAGTTCAAGCTAACTTCATGGTAGTCGATATCTGATTTAGTGTAGAAATAACCTGCATAACCCAAGCTGTAAGATAGGTCACCAACTTCGCCAGCATAACCACCGTAAATGTCATACTCTAGATCATCATCTTCAAAGTTAGTTGATGCCATCCAAGTACCAACATACAGACCGTTATCTGCTTCATAATCAATGCCACCCATCATGGATGCGCCATCGTTTACGTTCAGACCACGGTACCAGTAATCACTCATTGCACCAATGTTTGCAGACAGACCCGCTTGTGCAGCAACAGAAGCAGAAAGAAGA
>JASBRM010000094.1 GCA_030149405.1 Neptuniibacter sp.
ATTTGAAAACCTCGGCACCATCTGGCCGATGAGACATCCAGCGGCATTAGAATCTGAGCATGTTTACTGAATATTGATGAAAAGAGTAGGTGTATTGTAGGGTATTTATTGCAGTTAGCTTCGCTAGGGAATAACCATTAACAACCTTTTGTGAGAATAGCTTTCACCTCTGCACACGACTGCCTCAATTCTTTCCATGGACGGTAATCTTCAGACTGATACCACTCTTTAAACCGTTCGATGCTAGGAAATTCCTGAACCACCATTAGATTGCTTTCCCAGTCTCCTTCAAGCACTTCACCTTGGTCTCCTTTGACAAGAAATTTACCGCCATACTTTTCTATCGTTGGAATATGCCCATCCACGTATTCCTGAAATTTTCTTTGGTCATGAATCTTAATGATATTGACGATGTTATAGGCTTTACTCATTAGCCTAACTCCATAAGTGATTACTGGATCTTTTATGAGATCAAAAGTGAAGTGCTAGGAATGCTATATATCAGGAATGAATTATAAATCTGATGTTTCTTCGTCAAGTTTCTTCTGGAAAAGGTCAATATCTACGGAAATAGGTTGGTCCGTAATTCTTCTGCCGCGGCTGATTGCGGACTGGCCTTTACGAGATTGAACGATTTCACGGGTTGAGTGAAGACTGCGTCTGTCTTTAACTACTTGCCTTCTTTCAGCGTTTTCATACTGAGAAAACATATAGGACTTCCACCAATCCTCAGCTTCAGCCTGATTGCTTGCTAGAGGACTGACTTTTTTACCTTTATTGTTCACCCAGTAAAAAACAAGGTTACCTTTGTAAAGGTTTTTTACCAGAAATAACCCTTCAGGCATCACAATATCCTTATGTAATCGTTGAGGTTGCCCATATTGTAGCATTAGAGGGGCTATAAATTATTAAAGTTCCACAAAGGCGTTTTAGTTCTGATTTTTCCCAACCTTTGGTTTATTTATGTCTGAGTTGTTTGATACCCAAAACGTATCTCTGCTCTTATCACCCAACTATTCTGTTTAAACTTTGTCTATGCTTAAACTCACCGCATATTGAGGGGCTAAGTCATGGATAATTACACCGGAATAATCGATGGTCTATACATAGGCCAACCTAAACCTATTGGCCCTCAGCAAGCTTTGACTGGTATTTTCAAAGAATCTGTTGAATCTTGCCTGCTCACAGAGGTTGGTCTTGAGGGGGATGTTCAGGTGGATCGTCGGGTGCATGGTGGCCCGGAGAAAGCGCTCTATCATTTTCCTTCCCAGAATTACGAGGTACTTAAGCAGGCGCTGAGTCATATCGAGAGTAGCTTCGTTCCGGGCAGTATTGGTGAGAACCTGTCGTCGGGTGCTGTGGATGATCAGACTGTGCATATCGGGGATACCATCAGAATAGGAGAAGCTTTGGTCCAGGTTTCACAACCTCGACGCCCCTGTTGGAAGGTGAATCATAAATATGGCAATGGCCATATGGCGCCACTGCTGATGTCTCAGGCAATCTCGGGTTGGTATTACCGTGTTCTGGAAAACGGATTGATCTCAGTCGGAGATGATTTTGAACTGGTGGAACGTTTGGATAACAGCGTTTCTGTTGCTGAAGTATGGAAAGTCTTTGCGGAGAAATTGCAATCAAGGCTGCCTCCGGAAGCTTTTAATACGGATATCCCTGGGTTATCTCCAGAATGGAAATTTGACTGAGCTTTCGGGGTTATATGATCACAGATAGTTCGATCTGATCGCGGTTAATCGTTATAGTAGCGCGCCAAAGAAGATCAGTAGAGAACACAGCAGTGACCTCAGAGGCGAGCACATTACCCATCGCAGAATTTCTGCCGCAAATCAATCAGTTGCTTTCACAAGAGAGCAGTCTGGTATTGCAGGCTGAGCCCGGCGCCGGTAAATCCACCGCCTTACCTATGAGCCTGATCAACGCTGAATGGTTAAACGGCAAGAAAATTATCATGCTGGAACCGCGACGTGTTGCGGCTAAATATATTGCTCATTATCTGGCGAGCCAGCTTGGAGAGAAGGTTGGTCAGCGAGTGGGTTATCAGATTAAAAATGATCGCAAGGTTTCCAGTGAAACGGTACTGGAAATTGTTACAGAAGGCATTTTGACCCGCCGTCTGCAGCATGATCCCGAAATCGATGATATTGCTCTGATCATCTTTGATGAGTTTCACGAGCGCTCTTTGCATGGTGACCTGGCTTTACTCCTGTCTTTGGAAATCCAACAGATCATTCGAGACGATCTGAAACTACTGGTGATGTCTGCCACTATTGATACCCATATGATTGCGAATTATCTGGGTGGAGCTGAGATTATCGAGTGTCCGGGGCGAACCTATCCAGTTGATATCTCTTATCGGACCGGTGGACAGGATCGCCTCAGTGATCAGGTTGCTGGTGCCATACAAAGTGTTGCTAATGTATCTGCAACCGGTGATGTGTTGGTGTTCCTACCGGGGCAGGCGGATATCAACCGTTGTCTTGAGGCTGCGGATGACATTTTGGATAAACAGAACTGGCTGCTACTACCACTCTACGGTGGTTTATCTATCGCGCAGCAAGAGCAGGCGCTGGTACCCGATCCCAATGGTAAAAGGCGTGTGGTCTTTACCACCAATATTGCCGAGACAAGTCTGACCATCGAAGGCGTTACTACAGTAATCGATAGCGGGCTGGAGAAAGAGCTTTTATACGATCCATCCAGCGGTATGACCCGGTTGGAAACCGTTTATATCTCCAAAGCCTCTGCACAGCAAAGGGCAGGGCGAGCGGGGCGAACACAGGCCGGGCAGTGCATACGGCTTTGGGGTGAGGATAAACAACGATCACTCAGGGAGTTCCAGACCGAAGAAGTTGTGTCGGCAGACCTGACCGGGATGCTGCTGGAACTGCTGCAATGGGGATCGTCTGATTTCGATCAGGTCAACTGGCTTACCCCGCCACCCAAGCCTCATTTCGACTCCGCGATGAATATGCTCAAAGCACTGGGTATGGCCTCTGAGAAAGGGCTCACTGAGCTGGGAACTAAAGCAGTGAATGTCGGTTTGCCACCAAGGCTCTCTGCATTGCTGCTTCGGGCTGAAGGTGCTGTAGAGCAGAGCCTTGCATGTGATCTTGCAGCATTATTGGCGGATCGTGATATTTTTCAGCACAGCTCTCGATCCGGCTCAGGTGTTGATATTACTGAACGTTTACTTGCGATACAGGATTACCGTGTCGATAAAAAGCAGGCACTAAAAAATTACCCTTTGAAAAAAGCTGCAGTAGAACAACTGCTTTCCAGTGCGAACAGTTATCGTCGGGTGTTGAAACTCGATAAACAGCAAGCTTGCTACTCACTGACTGATATTCAGAATGTCGTTGGAAGTTTACTGCTATTTGCCTATCCAGACCGACTTGCTAAGAAACGCTCCAATGCTGATGGACGCTACCAGTTGGCAAATGGGCGAGGTGTTTTTCTGTTTGATGATGATCCCTTATGGGGTAAAGACTGGCTGGTGGTTGCTGATTGCGATGCGCAGAAAAAGGAAGGTCGTATCTATACCGCAGCAGAGATCAGTTATGACTCGATACTGGATGCACTTGGTGATCAGATTTGTACCGAAGAAAGCTTTAGTTTTGATAAAGATAAACTGAAAATTCGTGGTAGCCGATCACTTAAATACGGAGCCATTCAGCTCAAAACCACAGTGTTGTCAGATGTACCTCCAGAACAGTTTCAGAAATGTCTGAAACAGGTGCTGAAGGATTGTGGTTTAAGTCTCCTGAAATGGACCGATAAGTGTGAAGATCTGATCTCCCGTGCTCAATGGCTGGGTGAGAATCTGGATACATTCCCCAATCTTTCCAAAGCGGCATTGGCCGAAACGGTGGAGGAGTGGCTGCTGCCTTATCTCAGTCATGTGAATGCCATCGCCGATCTGAAAAAGGTCAATATCTATGATCTGCTTCTGGGTATGTTGTCATGGGATGAGCAGCAATTGCTGGAGCAGGAAGCGCCAACCCATTACAAAGCTCCGAGTGGTAAATCCGTTCCAATCACCTACGACCCGCAACAGGGTCCCATTGTCTCTGTTCAACTGCAGGAACTATTTGGTGAGATTGATACACCGATGATTGCCGGGGGGAGGGTCGCTATACGTTTTGAACTATTGTCACCTGCTCGAAGACCCATCCAGACCACCAGCGATCTTGGTAACTTCTGGAAAACCTCCTACTTTGAAGTCGCCAAAGAGATGCGAGGCCGTTACCCAAAACATCGTTGGCCGGAAGAGCCTCTGTTGGAAAAAGCAGGACGTTCAATCAAGCGTAAATCCTAGCCTGTCCATCGAGAATAAGAGCCTCGTTTATGAGGCTCTGTAACCCGATTAGCATTCCAGTTTTTGCTCTGTTGCCAGATCGATATAGCGATCCAAATCTCTCTGGGTTAAACAATCCGGGTAGCGGTAAGCCTGACAGTTAAAGCAGTTGTTTCCTTGATTATCCCAATACTCCGAATAAACAAAAATGCAGCGTTCAGTTACCTGATCGCGGGCTTTGCGTTTGCCTTCCACAAACCAGATCGCGATCGGCTTTAATGTGGCTTTGTGAGTCCGGTTAAAGCGTTTGCAGGGCAGTGAGATTTGCTCTGGAAAGAGTTCAGTTATGTTAAGTGAATGTGCTTCGAACATGAGTTGCTCCCATAATTTCATGAGAGCTGACGTTGGAGGTCTACCTGATTTGTTGTCGGTATCGACCACATCGCTGGTTTCAGCAACCACCTTGCCCAGGTTGGCAGGTTGGTGAGGACGTCAGCCCTACTCTTGATGTTGAATTTGAGTTGTTAAGTTAGCGGATGTTGTGTGTGTTTTCAATTGTTTGTTTATATGAGTTGTTGTTGGATCAAGGTTTCGCCTTGAGGGCGAGATAAGGGCGTGTTTCTCTTCTTGGCTTTTGAGTGGTTATGAGATCAGGGTTTCGCCCTGATGGCGAGTCAGGGTATTTGTTTCGGCAAATACCCTAACAACCCAAAGCCGACCCCACTTCTTGCCGGACTACGTCCGGTTCCCTGCACGTTTCAATTTCCCGTGAGGGTGAAAAAACTCGTCGCTTCGCTCCTCAGACAGCTTTCACCCTTTAATCACGGAAAATCTCCAACGCTCGGCTGCGTACAAGGGGAGATGATGTGGCTTTAACATTTAAAGCAGAAGCTTGCTTTCATTAAACTGCTGAGTTAGTAATTGATAGACCAAAGGAATGGAAATACCGCATATGACGAATTACATTTTAATTGATTTTGAGAATGTTCAACCAAATAATCTAGATGTCTTAAAACACCACTCATTCAAAGTTTGTGTGTTTGTCGGCTCGAATCAAACTAAAATTCCGTATGAGATAGCTTCAGTAATGCAGTCACTAGGTGATGCAGCACAATACGTGAAAATATCAGGTACTGGTAAAAATGCGTTAGATTTCCACATCGCATACTACGTGGGTGAATTGTCTTCGAAAGAACCCAAAGCTCACTTCCACATTATCTCTAAGGATAAAGGCTTTGACCCTCTTATTACCCACCTTAAAAGTAAACGAATAAAAGTACAGCGGGAAAATGATATTGCTGAAATACCAGTACTTCGTTTATCAGCAGCGACTTCAAATGACGAAAAAATATCTGCGATAGTAAAAAATCTGTTAGGTCGAGGGCAATCGCGACCAAGAAAAGTAAAAACATTATCAAATACAATCAACTCTTTATTCACAGAAAACCTGTCTGAAAGTCAACTGGCTGCGTTAGTTGAGGAGTTGCAGAAAAGAAAACTGATTAAAGTGAATAGCAGCAATGTTTCTTATCAATTACCTAGAAACCTCTGACTAATGGCTGGCTTCAGAGGTGCATGTTGGTATTCTTTCCCTTCTGTGCAGCTGAGCATTGCAGATTTTCCGTGATTTAAGGGTGAAAGCTGTCTGAGGAGCGAAGCGACGAGTTTTTTCACCCTCACGGGAAATTGAAACGCGCAGGGCAGTTGGCGTCGCCAACCAAACAGCAGGGGTGGCTTTGGATTGTTAAGGTATTTGCCAAAACAAATACCTTAACTCGCCACCAAGGCGAAACAGGAACAAAACGCCCGAAGGGGATAAAGAGATAAACACATGATCATCCGCCAATCCCTAAAAACCGAAAAAGAACAACTAAGAAAACTCCACTTAGAAACCTTCGGAAAGGAAGAAGGCGATTCCGTCTCAACCCTAACCATCCAGCTCCTGGAAGACCCAACCGCCCAACCACTCCTCAGCTTAATCGCCGAAAAAAACAACCAAATCATCGCCCATATCTTATTTACCAAAGTAACAATCGAAGACCATCAAACCCAAGGTGGTTACATCCTCGCGCCACTGGCGGTTAGTAAGGAATGCCAACGTTCCGGTATTGGCAAAAAGCTGATCCAAACAGGTCTCGATCAACTAAAAGAGCAGGGTGCAAATTTTGTTCTGGTGTTGGGTGATCCTGCCTACTACTCACTCTCAGGCTTCCACACAAACCACCAAATCAAACCGCCTTATGAGCTCCCTTATCCAGAAGCCTGGATGGCTCAGGAGCTAATGCCGGGAGTGCTGGCAAATATCTCTGGAACCGTTCGTTGTGCGGATGCGTTAAATGAGCGTGAATACTGGTAGAAAATGATCCTATCTCCCTTAAATGATCGGGAACTTTAATTTTTTTCAGGTTTGTTACAGA
>JASBRM010000104.1 GCA_030149405.1 Neptuniibacter sp.
CCATCTTTTGAATTTGTCAGGACGGAAACTATAGATTCTCTAGGTATCGAGGTTTCAGAATATGTGCATAAACAAACCGTACTGAAACATTTCCATATTTCGGCTGATCATACTGAAAATGTTTTTATGGTTGGTTTGAGAACCGTTACTGAAGACTCGAAAGGTGTGGCGCATATTCTTGAGCATACCGCGCTTTGTGGAAGTGAGCGTTTCCCTGTACGTGACCCTTTCTTCATGATGACTCGGCGTTCACTGAATACGTTTATGAATGCTATGACCAGCAGTGACTGGACTTCATATCCTTTTGCCAGTCAGAACCGCAAAGACTTTTTCAACCTCCTGGATGTTTATCTGGATGCGGTTTTCTTCAGTCGTCTTGATCAACTGGATTTTGAGCAGGAAGGGCATCGTATTGAGTTTTCAGACCCTGCCAATCCGGATTCTGATCTTGAATATAAAGGTGTTGTGTTTAATGAGATGAAAGGAGCAATGAGTTCACCGGTATCCCGCTTATGGCAGTCGGTAACTAAATACCTGTTCCCTACAACGACCTACCATCACAACAGTGGTGGTGAACCCGAATCTATTCCTGATCTCAGTTACGATGAGTTGCTGGAGTTTTATCGTACTCATTATCATCCCTCAAATGCGGTGATCATGACCTTCGGCGATATTCCGGTTCAGGAGCTGCAAACTTTTTTCGAAGATAAGGCGTTAGCCCGCTTTGAAAAGCTGGATGAATCCATCGATATTCATGACGAAAAACGTTATTTCTCTCCTATGAGAGTTGAAGAGGGATACGATCTTGATCAGCAAGACCTAACAGGCAAAACCCATCATGTTCTGGCTTGGTTATTAGGCCACTCCAGTGATTTGGAAGAGCAACTCAAGGCGCATTTGATGTCACGAGTGCTACTCGATAATAGTGCATCACCACTGCGCCATGCGCTTGAATCTACAGAATTGGGTAGCGCGCCTTCTCCGTTATGCGGCCTGGAAGACTCGAACCGTGAAATGAGCTTTATGTGCGGTATTGAGGGAAGCGAACCTGAATCAGCTGAGGCGTTTGAGAGGTTGGTTCTGGATGTGCTCGAGAAGGTGGCTGTAGATGGCGTTCCACAATCTATGCTGGAAGCGCAGCTGCACCAGCTTGAGCTTCAACAAAGAGAGATTAATGGTGACGGATACCCTTATGGGCTGAGCCTGATCATGTCGTCTCTGGGAGCTGCTGTGAATGATGGTGACCCGATTGCGCTGCTGAACCTTGATCCGGTCCTGGATAAGTTACGTGAAGAGATTAAACAACCTGATTTTGTCCAGAAGATGGTTAAAGAACTTCTGGATAACAATCATCGGGTAAGAGTGACACTGCGTCCGGACGGGCAGCTGGCAGCAAGAAGAGACGCTGCTGAAAAAGCGCAACTGGCTAAGATTAAGGCTTCGCTTTCAGAAACTGACAAACAACAGGTTATTGAGCGGGCTGCGGCACTTAAAGCACGCCAGAATCAGGAAGATGATGAATCTATTCTGCCGAAGGTTACTCTTGCAGATGTGCCAATTGAGATGAATATCCCAGAGCCTGCACCAGCAAAATCAACATTGCCATTTACCCGCTATGATCGTGGCACTAACGGACTGGTTTATCAGCAAATCATTATTGAACTGCCTCAGCTCAGCGAACAGGAAAGCCATCTGGTACCACTGTACAGCAGCCTTTTAACTGAACTGGGTTGCGGTGACCGTACTTATCAGGAAAACCAGCAATACCAGACCGAAGTCACCGGTGGCATACATGCATTCTCCAGTGTACGTGGTGCACCTGAAGATGAACAAAAGGTATCTGGTTTCTTCACTGTGTCAGGTAAAGCATTGGTTTCTAAACAAAAAGAACTTGCTGAGCTGCTTCAGGAAACACTGGAAAAAGTACGATTTGATGAGACAGCAAGAATTCGTGAAGTCGTTTCTCAGATTCGTACCCGTAAAGAGCAGAGTATTACCGGCTCCGGTCATGCACTGGCAATGATGGCTGCCGCAGCAAAAATGAGTCCTGCAGCCGCGCTTACTCAGTCTACAAAAGGGCTTGAGTCGATCAAGTTCTTCAAAAATCTGGACGATGAGCTATCTGATGGTAACGCTCTACAGAACCTTTCTGACCAGTTGAAACAGTTACATGAGAAAATTCAGCAGTCGCCGCGACAGTTCCTCATCGTTGCGGAAGAGGAATACCAAGCTCAACTTCAATCACAACTGGAAGAGTGCTGGAAGCCTTTTGACAGTTCTGTTGAGCCTTTTTCTCTGCCGTCTTTAAGAGGGCAAGTTAAACAGGCCTGGACTACCAGTACCCAGGTCAACTTCTGCGCTAAGGTCTTCCCTACAGTGCCCGTGGAACATCCTGACTCTGCTGCATTAACCATTCTGGGGGACTTTTTACGTAATGGCTTCCTACATAAAGCCATTCGAGAACAGGGCGGTGCTTACGGCTCTGGTGCAGGCCAGGACTCCGCTGATGCAGCGTTCAGGTTTTTTTCATACCGAGACCCTCGCCTTGAAGAAACGCTGGATGACTTTGATGCGTCTGTTCGTTGGTTACTGGATAACGATCATGAATATCAAAAGCTCGAAGAGGCCATTCTTGGGGTTGTCAGTTCTATTGATAAGCCAGGATCGCCAGCCGGTGAAGCGAAACAGGCATTTCACAGTACCTTGTTTGGACGTACTCCTGAGCAACGTAAGGCTTTTCGCTCTCGAGTATTGAAAGTCACTGTTGAGGACCTGAAGAGAGTCGCAGAAACATACCTACTGGATAAAGATGCAAGTATTGCGGTTGTCACAAGTCAGGCTAGCAGCGAAGGTTTAAGCCCAGACTACGAAATCATAGAGATTTAAAATGGCACTCGATCAATAAGCCCCGTGAGGGGCTTTTTAGTTTCAGGCTTATGAACAGCAATTTATACCAAGCAGCATTATTTGTTGTGCTTTCAGAATTGTTTCTCGTTTGCTCTGGAATGGTGGTGAAGCAGGTTACTGGTCAGTTGCCTACGGAGGTGATTGTTTTTGCAAGGAACCTATTTGGACTGGGTTTGTTGCTGCCATGGTTGATGCGTAATGGCTTAGATGTCATTAAAACCCACAACCTACGCTACCACATTATACGAGCTGTTTTTGGTGTTTCAGCCATGATGTGCCTGTATTACTCATGGGGGCACTTACCTTTAGCTGAAGCCGCAATGATTAAACAAACGGCGCCTTTCTTTATACCTTTTTTTGCCTTTCTCTGGTTAGGTGAGAAGGTTGGCTTGGCTGTTAAGTTGGCAATCATCATTGGGTTTGCTGGAGTAGTTTTGATACTGAACCCTGGCGGAGAGACATTGAATTTATCAGTGCTGATCGCTTTGGTGGGTGCAATGCTTGGAGCTTTGGCAAAAGTTGTTATAAGGCGAATGAGTGGCACTGAATCACCGCAACGAATCGTTTTCTATTTTGCGCTTTTCAGCTCTTTTTTGTCTTTTATTCCAGCTGCATTGAATTGGGTAACACCTAATATTGAGCAAATAGGCTGGTTGTTGCTAATGGCAGTGACTTCCACTGTAGCGCAACTACTTTTAAGCAGAGGTTATGGTATGGCACCGGCAGGGCAGCTGGGGCCTTACACTTATGCTTCTGTTGGTTTTGCAGCTATCTTTGGTTGGCTAATATGGGATGAAGTACTGGGTTTGAACAGTTGGATGGGATTGTTTTTGATCTTTGGTGCGGGACTGCTTTCCTTGTCAGGAAAGAATAAACAGGTCAGCAAATCCTCTCAACTATAACAGCTTTTTCTCCCTCTGGAATACGATTTTTTTAAGTCTGGGTTTTAAATCAGTTTTTATTTCAAAATTGAAAGAAAGTCCTTGAATTCTAACGCTGGAGTGGTACTACTGTAGATGTAAGGAAAGTAAATAAGACGAAAAATAACACTTTCCAAATTATGATCCCTACGCATTAAGGATTTGCTATGAACATCAAAATCACTCACCGTAATGCAAAAGTTTCCGATAGTATTAAAGAGAAAGTCGAAGCGTGGTTAAGCTCCAGTCAGGAACGCTATGAGGTTATAACTAGCGCTCATATTATTCTGGATAGCACTGACCGACAGGACATGGCCGAAGCATCAATCCATATTGCTGGTAAAGATATTTTCGCTAAGGCTGAAGCCGATAATTTATATGCAGCGTTAGATGCGCTAGCCGACAAAATCGATCGTCAGTTAGATAAGATTCATCAAAAACATATTGGTAAAAAAGGCTCTCAAAAGCCTGTTATAGATGAAGAGGCGCTTAGCCCCGCCTGATCTCTGAGAGTTAAAAAAAGCCCGGTTTTTAAACCGGGTTTTTTTGTTTTTAACTGGCGCTCTCAATGCCTCATTCAGATATATTCAATGGAAATAGCAGGAAGGTGTTTACTCCTATCAGGGACTCTTCTAATTCAAATCTGTCATATGGGTACGAAAAAATGCATCAAAATTGCCAGGAAGAGTTAGCATAGTAGGCATATATAGCTTCAGGTTTTGTATAGTATTGAGACTGGAATCAGGATGATTTTGGAGAAGTTCTGATTGTTCTTTGTGATTTTTCTGAAATTAAAGCCTAACCAACTAAAAATAAGGAAAATATTTATGGCAGGTGCAGTAACTATTGCTGAAGCCCAGCCCGGTGATCAGAATCAGATTCTAAAGATGTGGAAGGCCCTGACACTGGACCTGCCACAACATCACTTCAAACCTTTTGGGGATCCCGTTATTTCTGAACGAGTTGACCTTCTCTCTGAAATGTTTGGCAATTCATTGGCATCCCCTTCGGCAGTTGTATTCAAAATCAAGATTGATCGTTGTATTGGTACAATTTCAGCGGTGCTGAATCAACAATCAGGCTTCACTCTGTCCAACAGCGGAGTGATTTACAATCTTTGGGTGGAACCAGAATTTCGTAGGAAGGGTTACGCAACTGATTTGGTTGAATGTGCCAAAACCTGGCTGAAGGAGCAGGGAGCAAGTAGCGCTCAGGTAGGGTGGCATCCGGATAACCTTGCAGCAGATACATTTTGGAAAAAACTAGGATTCAGAAATTATGAGGTCATTGCTGCTAGCCCTATCTAATTTATAGGGCCTGTTAACACTAATTTATTCACCCCTGTTGAGACTATAAAAGGATCAATCTAGGCGCGAGGAACGATTTTTGTGGTTCTAAAAGAGTGACGAGCAACAACGAGTGATCCTTTTATAGCCTCAACCCGAAGGGCTGGGACCCTCTTTGCTCTCAGCTTCGTTATTATTCGCTTATTTAGAATAACTAAATCACGCTCATGCTGCCTTACTGAGAACAAAATTGCCTCCAGCAGGGACGGAGAAATTAGTG
>JASBRM010000114.1 GCA_030149405.1 Neptuniibacter sp.
ACAATCAGGGCAAGCAATATCTGTTTCTGTGGGCGAGTTTGGACGCATGCCATGCTCTTCGCCCTGAGCCTCTTCAAGCTTTGCTGAAAAGTCTGCGTAGAATTGATCCAGAAGCGCTTTCCAGTCAGCGGAACCCTCAGCCACATCATCGAGGCTTTCTTCCATTCTGGCGGTAAAGCTGTAATCCATCAGATCAGAGAAGTTTTCACCTAGACGTTCAGTGACAATATCACCCATTTTTTGAGCGTAAAAACGTCTGTTCTGGACCTCAACATAACCGCGATCCTGAATCGTAGAAATAATGGCCGCGTAGGTTGATGGACGGCCAATGCCTTTTTTCTCAAGCTCTTTAACCAGGCTTGCTTCCGTGTACCTTGGTGCCGGTTTAGTGAAATGCTGTTTCGGAAGCAGCTCAACCAACTCCAAAGTATCGCCAGCGTTCACATCAGGGAGGATAATATCTTCTTCACCTTTCCCTTTTGCAGGCATTACGCGGGTGTAACCATCAAATTTAAGAATCCGGCCCTTAGTCACCAGCTCATACTTGCCAGCAGAAACGCTAACTCGAGTGCTCAGGAACTGTGCAGGCGTCATCTGACAAGCCAGGAACTGACGTCTGATTAGCTCGTAAAGACGTTCAGCATCACGATCCATGCCTTTCAGTGCTGTCGCTTCTACATTCACATCTGAAGGACGAATCGCTTCGTGGGCTTCCTGGGCACCCTCTTTGCTGCTGTAGGAATTAGCTGTTTCAGGCAGGTACTTACTACCGAAGTTATCTCCGATATAAGTACGGCAGTTTTCTACAGCTTCAGCGCTTAGATTTGTAGAGTCTGTTCGCATGTACGTGATGTAACCCGCTTCATATAAGCGCTGCGCCATCATCATGGTTTTCTTAACACCGAAACCTAATCGGGTACTGGCTGCCTGCTGCAGAGTTGAAGTAATAAAAGGCGCTGAAGGTTTACTGGTTGTTGGACGATCCTTTCTGCTGATCACCTCAAGTGAAGCAGATCGTAACTGCTCAAGATGGGCTGTAGTTTCAGCTTCAGATCCAGGTCTAAACGTTTCACCGTCCACGCGGTGTACTTGCAGGTTAAGTGCTTCCTTAGCCTGAGTCAGTGATTCAGCCTGCACTTCCCAAAATTCTTCAGGAATAAAGGCTCTGATCTCTTTTTCGCGTTCTACGATCAGTTTCACCGCTACGGACTGAACTCGGCCTGCAGACAAGCCACGTGCAACCTTTTCCCAAAGCAGCGGAGAGACCATGTAACCAACCACCCGGTCCAGGAATCGACGTGCCTGTTGGGCATTAACCCTGTCCATATCCAGCACTGCTGGCCGATCAAATGCCTCAGTAATCGCTTTTTTGGTGATCTCGTTAAACACGACTCGGCAATATCTATCGTCATCTCCACCAATCGCTTCTCTTAAGTGCCACGCAATAGCTTCCCCCTCACGGTCCAAATCGGTCGCGAGATAGATAGAATCAGCATCTTTGGCCAGGCGTTTAAGTTCATCGACAACTTTTTCTTTGCCCGGAAGAACTTCGTAATGGGGTTCCCAACCTTTATCAGGATCAATTCCCATACGGCCAATGAGCTGCTCTCTGGCCTTTTTCTTCTTATGAGCCACTTTTTGCTCAGGAGACATTTTGCGTGTAATCGCAGCCTGACGAGCCCTTTCTTTAGGGTCTGACTTTTTAGTACTGCCACTGGTCGGCAGATCTCGTATGTGGCCCACACTGGACTTTACAACGTACTGATTGCCCAGATATTTGTTTATCGTTTTGGCTTTGGCTGGTGACTCAACGATAACAAGTGACTTTCCCATAGGGTCCTTCTTTTACACGGTGGCTATAATAGAGGCTGACTGAACATAAATGCTGCAAATGAATCGTTGTTCAGTACTAAAACTGTCTTACTGCTCTATATGGCTATTAATTAAGAGATGAATTGGGAGCATATATATAGTGTTGATACTATCGGGGTCAAGCAGCAATTTTGCAAATGCTCCTATCTGAGTAGAACAAATTCTTTACGATTTGCTCCATTAAGGTCAAAATAATCATCATTTTTAACAATGGCTTAACTTTAATAATTACGGGCTAGAAGTTGAACGATAATATTTTATATGTAGTTCTAATTGCTGTAGTGGGTCTGATTGCCCTGACAGTCAATTTCATCATTACTACCCGTGAACAGCAGGAAGACGCTAAGGAAAAGCGCCTTACCTGGCTTAAAGGCCAGGCTGAACATATTCTCCAGGCTATTGCCGTTCTTCGTGAAGCCAATTGCAAACCCGATATCATCAACAAGATCAATGAGCACGCGACCTCACTTCTTGAGGAAGTTGCGATGCTTGCCCCTGACTCGGAGCTTTTTCATTCGCTCTCAAAGCAAAAGGACACTGCAGATCAGGCCTATGCCTCAGCTGATGTATTTGATAGCGACAAGTCGCTGAAAAGAGCGCAGATCTATATTAACTTTGCTGAAAAGTTGGTCTTACAACTAGCCAAGGGCGGAAAGATCACACTTACATTAGCTAGAAGTTACCAACAGGAACTGTACTGGCTGCGTATCACCGTCGTTGCCGATGCGCATATTGCTCAGGGAGAAAAATTCCTGAGCTCTGAAGACCCGATGACAGCTGTATCCCATTTCCGCCACGCTAAGGCTTTGCTTGTACGGGCTAATATCCCTAACCATAATAAAAAGTCGCGTCTGGATATGGTTAATGCTCAAATTGAGAAGATTCAGCCCAAAAGACCAAAATCCAAAGGTACCCTTGCAGACTCTATGGATCGGTTTCTTTAATCATCACCGATGTATTGAAAACGGCCGACCTGCCCTGAATCAGTATCCACAGTTTCTGTAAACATGGTCAGAGGTCTGATCCAGATGCCTTCATCGCCGTAACACTGGCGGTAAACTACATGCCACTCATCAGTTTCGGAGTGCCTGGCAAGATTCAGGACCTCATACTCTGGTCCCTTGTAATGGCGGTAACGGCCCAGTTTAATGGTATTCATCGGCAATCAAAAACCTTTCTCAATAAATAGATCCAACTGTTCTTTTAGCTGTTCAAGCACTTCAT
>JASBRM010000122.1 GCA_030149405.1 Neptuniibacter sp.
GACTAAACGACAAACAGAAGTTCTTGACTGCATTAAGCGTCATATTGAAGACACCGGTTATCCGCCAACACGTGCAGATATTGCCAAGGATCTTGGATTTCGATCGGCAAATGCAGCTGAAGAGCACCTTAAAGCTCTGGCAAAGAAAGGTGCAATTGAAATTATTCCAGGTACTTCGAGGGGTATCAGGGTTCCGGAATTGGAAGAGGACCAAGGCTTACCCGTTGTGGGCCAGGTTGCAGCAGGATCTCCCATACTCGCTCAAGAGCATGTTGAAGACCATTGCACCATCTCTTCCGATTTCTTTTACCCAAAAGCGGATTATCTGCTGCGGGTGAAAGGAACAAGTATGAAAAATATAGGCATCATGGATGGTGACCTATTGGCGGTACATCAATGCCAAACAGCTAAGGATGGAGAAATCGTTGTTGCACGTCTTGAAGACGAAGTAACTGTTAAGCGCTTCAAAAAAGAAGGAAACCTTGTCTACCTGATCGCTGAGAATGATGAGTTTGAACCCATTGTGGTAGATCTCACAGAAGAACAGCTGGCAATAGAAGGTTTAGGCGTTGGGGTCATCCGCAGAGGAAACTAAGCATGTTGGCACTTCAGACAAACCATCAGACTTCACTGGGTCATATTAATAACCAATCAGAACAATTTCTGGCTGTTGAACCCACCAGCAATAAGCTGGCTGGCACAGTGACTGAAATTATCGTTCAGAATGATGACTTTAACAGCATACCTATGCTGATGCCGCTGCTGGCACAGTTAAGCAATGATGATCGTTGGTTTGTCTGGATTGCTCCACCAGTTTTATTGCCTAAACAGTTACTGTTGAATGCTGGAATTGATCTTCAAAAAGTGATTCTTTTGAACCCAGACAGTAAACACAGTACCTTCGAACTGGCCAAACAAGCCCTAAGCACTGGAACCAGCCACGCTGTTATTTCCTGGCCAGGATTCCTGAGTGATGAACAACTCAACGAACTTGAAAGTGCTGCAACAACAGGCCAAAGCCATGGCATCGTGATTCGCCGCCGTCAGCACAGCTGATAGTGCTCCTAAAAATAAAAAGGCCGGAAATACCGGCCAATAAATACAATAAAACCTATAAATACAGGAATTATTGAGCATTACGGGTCTAGATTTGGGTCTATTTGAGTGCTATCTTCATTAGCAATTTCAGTGACAGATAGCGCCATGGCCATCTCAGAGAAATACATAAAACTCGATACAAAACGCAGAACGTACAAGTTCCAGCGTCACATTCCTGAAGATGTACGCAAACATTTCGGTGGTAAAACCACTTACACCAAGTCACTAGGAACTGACAGCCTATCTGAAGCTATCATCATGCGTAACCGCCTTGCGGCTGATATTGATGAGAAGATTAAACTTATCCGTAATGGTCAGGCAGACTTAGCTGCTGCTATCGAATTGAAAGCACAGAAAACAAACCTCTCGCCTGAGGAATACCACGCCAGATCAGCAGATATTATCCTAGATCAGTTCCAGAGTGAGGACGAGTATAACGACCCAAGCCTCATGCCTAATGATCGTATGGTAAAGCTTGAGACATTGGAAAATATCATTGAAGGTGATGCAGTTCTTATTGATGCCTACATGAATAAGTGGCTTGATAGTTTGGAATTAAGCGATACCCGCATCAAACGGCATGAAAGGTCATTGAAGCTCTTAAAGAAGCACTACCCTGATATTTCCCTTATCACTCGCAGACAAGCATCTGAGTTTATAGAGGACGTTCTTGCACCCGGTAAGAAATCCAAAACAGTGAACGATTACATTGGCTCATTCTCTCTATTTACAAAATGGCTCATTAACAAAGGCTATCTACCACAGGAGCATCACAACCCTTGGACAGAACAAGCGCTGTCCACCAAGGATGCTGCAAACCTGCCATCCATGCCTGATGATGTATTAGTTAAAATGCTTCAGCTTTCTAAAGAAAGAGACATCTCTCACTACAACACTGTATTAGCTGCTGCCCTTACAGGCATGAGAACCAGTGAAATTCTGAGGGCTTACGAAACCGGGATCACAAAAGATGGTGAGTACGAATTTCTGCATGTAAAGAAAGGCAAAACCACCACCAGTATTCGCACAGTTGCGGTTAAGGCAGGTTTGGTGGATTGGGAAGCAATTTTTAGTAGCTCTCAAGATATGACTATAAAAGGGAGAGAGTTATTAGACGAAGTCGGAGCTGATCCACTCATCACACCTATGAATAGCTTACGGCACCGAACAGCCACAATTCTTGAACATGCTAACGTGAACAGCTACACCATCAACAGATGGACAGGTCATACACAAGAATCACACGCCTTCAGAACATACTCAGACGGGGCCAGTAATGACCAGCTAAAAGAGCTTGCAGACTTGATGTACTCCAAACTACCGAAGTATTAAGGACGTTATTAGTATCAACAGATTTTTAGAGTTAAAATAAATTCATCCAAATAGAACGGAGTCTGTTTATGCTACCCCTCCTCAAAGCACTATCGTTCACCACATTATTGCTTCTGTCTTCCAGCGGTTTATACGCTAATGATTTTCGCCAAGGTGTACATGCAGAAGCAGAAAATAATGTACTTGGAATGATGATCGGCTACTCAGAGAATGGATCAAAAAAACCTCTGTTTGCCCTCTACCCGAACGCTCGAGATTTAGATAATGCCCGTAGCGATTGCCATCTAATCGAAGGTAAGAAATTTAAATTCGGTGTAATTGTTGTGAACAATCAAGGTATTAAGGTCGCTTGGGTTTGCCATAAATACGATGATGGAAATGACTTTTACCAGCTTGCACCGGCTACAGAAGCAGGCATTAACTTCATTGTAAATACCTTCAAAAAGTCTAAAGACATGGTCAAAGTTGAGGTTGGTGGAATCAGCTATTATTTAGACTCCAAGGGTTTCACCAAGTCATGGAACTCATTAGGGGACAAAGCTCTTTAAACGAATTTAAGACAGGGAAGCCAAGATTAAGATTGCCGTTATCGCCCTTACTGCATTTATATTCCTACCCATTGATGCATACTGCTATTGATTACCAAAAAGCGTACAGCTGTATTATCGAAAAAATGTAATGCCTTAAATAACCAGATAGCAGATTAGAATAGTATAAAGGACACAATTGCAGAAAACGGCATAGCTATAAAGCCCGCTTTAAGTCCCGCAGTGTCGTTACACTCTTCCGGTGAAATAGCTTTCACAAGACCAAAGATACAAAGAGCCGATACAATAAATATCCCTAACAGATATAGCTCGTCTTGATGTGTCATAACAAATTCCCTTTTGTTGTAAATGAAAAGGCCCCTGTGGTAGGAGCCTTGATTGTGTAGTTTGAATGGAGCTTACGCTACTTTGTTCTTACGGCGGCGAGAGAATCCTGCGAAACCTAACAAGGCAGAACCAAATAACCATGCAGCTGCTGGTACTGGTACTGGTGATAGATTGTTATCACGAACTAGAAAGCTTCCCCATTCCTTTCTATTTTCTAACCACCAAGTAGGATCGGCATACAGGCCAGCACCAGCCCAACTATCGTACCATTCGGCATTATGATCAACCCTAATCTGCCCTAGTACATATCCAAGTCTACTTGTTGGGTCGCTTAAAAGACCATTCACACCCTGGCCATCATTATATGCCCAATAGCTCATGATACTTGCGAATTGAGTTACCTCACTAAACCCTTGAGGAGAAGCTATCCAGCCAGTTACTGGGTCTCTGAAACTTTCCACATAAGGGACTATATAAAAGTTGAATTCTCTTGCAGTAGCGTATCTCCAACCTTCATATAATCCGCCAGCACCAAACTGAGAGGATACATAAGAGAATGACTGATTAGCAGTGATCGTGACATCAAGCCAGTCTAACCCACCAACAGTATCTGTAGTATATGTGTCGTTATCGATAAAACGCATAGATGCAGCCGAGGACAGACCTGCAGTACACATTAAAACAACTGCGATTAAAGTTTTGCTAAGTAATTTTTTCATTTATCAATCCTTTGAGTAGGTAAATAATCTCGTCGTTATTAATACATAAACCATGCCAAACAGCTAATATGGAAAATCAACAACTTATAAATTAGAAGTGTAAGATATATCGACAAACCTCCTTAACCTGTAAAATATCTCGACAATTCATATAGTTACAAAAGAGCTGCTCTATAATTAATCATACTGCAACTAGTTATAAACAGGCATCACTCCTCTTACATCTGATATTAAATCACTAACCTATTTCCAGAATATTCAGAAAGTGTTCTCAAGCATGACATCTCTGATTGTGATAATTTCTCCGAGATTTTTCCGGGTTGTCTTGAACTACAGATGAAGCATCCAACACCCCCAGTCCCCCCCTTTTCCTTTTTCCTTTTTCCTTTTTCCTAGTCAGATTGATTCACTTTTTCTTCCCGCCTAGGAATTAAAGCCTGGTTATTAAATATACAAATTCAGCTTGATATATCACTGGATGAATCATATCATTCCCATAAAGGAACATATTAGGGTTTGATATATGTGCAGCAAAGCTATCTGTTACTATCGAGTAAGTACGAACAAGCAAGGTGTATCAGGTCTGGGCCTGGAAGCACAACAGGAAATCGCTCTAGCTTACTGCAAGCAGAACAACCTGGAAGTTATCGGGGAGTTTGAAGAGGTTCAGAGTGGCGGTAAGAACGATAGGGAAATGATTAAGACCGCACTGGAGAAGTGCCGGATCACTCACGCTCGCTTGGTTGTTGCCAAGCTGGACAGGATAAGTCGTGATGTTGGATTTATTGATCAGCTTCAAAAGAGTGGCATTAAGTTTGTTTGTGCTGATATGCCAGAAGCCAATGACACAATGATTCAGTTTATGTCGGTGTTTGCGCAGTATGAAAGAAGAATGGCTTCAGAAAGAACTAAAGCAGCACTAGCAGCAAAAAAAGCTAGAGGGGAATCCTTAGGCAATCCAAATATAAAGCAGGTTCAGAAACAAATCCCTAGTGAAGCAAGCGAGAAAGGCAACGCAGTTAAGATTGCCAAGGCCGATGAATGGGCATCACTGGTTATCGGTCACATTGATAAAGCCAAGGACAATGGCTGCCAGTCACTTCAACAAATAGCTGATTGGCTCAACGCTGAACATATCACTACCAGTAGAGGAAACCAGTTCACTTCAACCTCCGTGAAACGGATTATTGATAGGCATCAGAACCTATCCTGAGGGCTTCTACAATCGCCTCTCTTAGCTGTTCTTATGTACTTTCAAACATTTACCAGCCTAAAAAAAGTAAGCTCTCGATGCATCAGAAAGCCTCTCAGTTATACTCTAATTAATCAGGCGGGCTATTAAACCTATTTGTAGGTTTCACATAAACTAATTCTTTTCATAAGCCTATATTAAAATATTAAATCATCTCATTTCGAACAACCTCTTTTAACCAAAGAAAAGCGCTGTTAATCATGAGCGAAACAAAGTAAATCTAAAATTAATCATTTTTACATAATATTTATAAGACCCTTAGATTTCATATTTTCACAAAAGAAAATTTGTGACAAAAGAGATTCGGAAATCGGATAACTTCTTGAACCAACGTTATAATACAGCTTATCCATATCTGAATTATTCGGCTTAATATTATTAATAATCTCGGAATATTTAGGAAATATAAAGTTTGTATGTTCTGTTTGATCGACAGACCCTTTTGTTTTAAAGTTCTTAGAAATCAACAATGTTATGTCGTAAGCGTACAAATTGGTTTTTGCATACAGGAAAATTTCAGGCTTTCCATTTCTCATGAGCTCCCGGCTGGACCCTATATAACATAATGAATCTAGATCCTGATAACGAAGCCCAGGAACCTCATCTATCACTTCATTCATAATGAAGTTAGTTAAAGATATTTTACCATCCTGAGAAGATAGACAAGAAGCCACATTTGAAGCACCAGATATCGAAGGAGAAAGGCATCCCCTGAAAACATTTGTTTTTTTCCCTCTAATGCAAAGTATTACACGATTATCGGCAGTAAATATTAAACAACTTATACCTAAATGATTACTAGCCATAGTATATTCAAGCTCATTTAGCTGCGGGCCGGGTTCCAAAAGATCCCTATAACTCACGCCATGTGATGATATGACCTCAGGGATACAATTCGACACTAAGTGGTTGTAATAATTTGATTTTATAAATCCAAATTCAATAACTTCATCTGATACATTCATGGTTCTTAAGGAGAGTGTTCTTCCATTATAATCTTGCTCCTCGAGCATATTGAATTTTTCTAGTATTAGATCATGAGCATCATTAGATATGGTCCACGGCAATTCATAATCTGAATTATCAGCCATCTTAAATACAACTTTCTCTATCGATAAAGGGCTGCTAG
>JASBRM010000134.1 GCA_030149405.1 Neptuniibacter sp.
TGCCGGGTGTTCACACCGTCAAAAGCCGGATTATCAATTCGCTTACCATCCACCAGCGTAATCAGTTGGCCTCCGTCTTCGCGTTGTTTTTGCTCAATAATATCCAATGCAGCCAAGCGATGGCTGCCATAGCGCAAACTCTCGCTGATACGCTGTACATCGTATTTCGATAGGGGCCTTAACGTTCTGAACTTCCAGTCATCTCGGGTTGAGATAAAGATAACCCCATCCTCATCGGTCACCAAAATATCCAGATTTGGATCAGTCCAGTCTGACTCGATGTCGTGCAGATCAATCTTAACAACAACCACACCAATGATATTCAGTGCCGGGTCCCGTATTGGATAGGAGAAATAGTATCCGCGCTTTTTGGATACCGTGCCCAAAGCAAAATATCGCCCTGCCTGGCCTTTGAGAGCATCCTGAAAATAGGGCCTGAAGCTGTAATTTTTACCCACAAAAGATCGCTCTTCCTGCCAGTTGCTGGCAGCTACTGCGTTACCTTCAATGTCCATCACATAAACATCCGCGGCACTGATCGCGGTATTTACCTGTTGCAGATACTGATTGGCATTTAGAACGGTTTCAGGGTCAGCCGCATTATTAGCCACTTTTACCAGAATAGAATGGGATGAAAGCAAACCCGGTAGGTCTTTATAACGGTCCAGTTTCTGTCTGAGGTTAAGCACATAACGATTTAAGTCAGAAGTCGAGCGCTGGAACAACAGATCATAACCCTGCGTACGACTGACCAGTGTTGTCTGGACCACCACCAAAACAAAAGCAAAGGCTAACACCATGAAAAAAAAGGTTCGGTAACGTCGCCACCGGTTAGGACTGGAATCGGCCATAATCTCTTCTTATTTTTACTGGGTTCATAATTATTAAATGGTTCCCGTACTAAAAAGCATAATATCAAGTAACGATAAGCACTATACTAAAGAACAACTTTCTTACTACCGGAATACGATCCCATGCTTAAACGCACCAAAATTGTTGCAACACTTGGTCCCGCTACTGATGAACCAGGTGTACTGGAAGAAATTCTTCGCAATGGTGTCAATACTGTACGTCTCAACTTCTCACATGGCAGTGCCGATGACCATCGCCAGCGTGCAGCGGCTGTGCGTCAGACTGCACGTAAGCTGGGCTTGCCGGTAGCTATTCTGGGCGATTTGCAGGGCCCAAAAATTCGTATTTCCCGGTTTAAGAACGACAAAATCAAGCTTGCAGTGGGTGATCAGTTTGCTCTGGATGCCGACCTTGGCAACAACGATGGTGATCAGACTCAGGTAGGTATCGATTATAAAGCCCTGCCCCAGGACTCTTCCCCAGGCGATGTCCTGTTGCTGGATGATGGCCGTGTTCAGCTGAAAGTTACCGCGGTAAACGGCATGCGTATCGATACTGAAGTCATTGTTGGGGGCCCGCTCTCAAACAATAAGGGTATCAACCGCCAGGGAGGCGGCCTCTCCGCAGCCGCTCTGACCGATAAAGACCGTCGCGACATCAAAGTTGCAGGTGAAATCGATATGGATTTCATTGCTGTCTCGTTCCCGCGCAGTGCAGAAGATTTGAATGAAGCAAGAGAGCTTCTACAAGCAGTGAACAGCCGAGCAGAAATAGTAGCCAAAATCGAACGGGCAGAAACGGTCGAATCTGACACAGCCCTGGATGAAATCATCCTAGCTTCTGATGGTGTTATGGTCGCACGAGGAGACCTGGGC
Organism: Neptuniibacter sp.; assembly: GCA_030149405.1. Taxonomy (GTDB): domain Bacteria; phylum Pseudomonadota; class Gammaproteobacteria; order Pseudomonadales; family Balneatricaceae; genus Neptuniibacter. The sequence continues at coordinate 1,728 of JASBRM010000134.1, forward strand.
GTAGAGATTGGTGATGCCGAACTCATTGGCGTGCAGAAAAAGATTATTCAAAGGGCTCGTGAGCTGAACCGCTTTGTGATCACCGCTACCCAGATGATGGAATCCATGATCGAAAACCCAATGCCGACCCGTGCCGAGGTGTTTGATGTTGCCAATGCGATTCTGGATGGCACCGATGCGGTAATGCTGTCGGCAGAAACGGCTGCCGGTAACAACCCAGTTGAAGTAGTTAAGGCCATGACTGAAATTTGTCAGGGTGCTGAGAAGCATCAGGTTTCTAAAACGGCTCCGACTACCATCTCGCAAAACCTTGAACGCTTTGATGAAACGATTGCCCGTTCCGCCATGTACACGGCGAATCACTTGATTGGTGTAAGGGCCATTATTTGCCTGACAGAGTCTGGATCAACACCGCTATGGATGTCACGTATCCGTTCTGGTCTACCGATTTTTGCATTGACACGAAATGAACGGACTATGCGCCGAACCGCTCTATACCGCGGAGTGGAACCAATCTTCTTTGACGCGACTCAGATCGATAAAGAGAAAC